>JAFQAM010000363.1 GCA_017416885.1 Clostridia bacterium
GTAAAGGTAGGAGCAACGGGCATTTTTGCATTTTCGTCAATAAAACCGTCACTTGAAATATTGGGGGCGGTATCATTCTCGTTATATGTCCATTCGCTCTTTAACCAATTTGCGCGTCTTATGATATATGTATTGAGATAACCTATAACGGTAGAGTCGTCATCATCCTTGCCGTTTGAATATTTGCCATCAATATACTGATATACCTGTCCTGATTGCCATGTATCTGCGTGTACATCCTTGAATACATAATCGCTATACATTGGCCATCTTGAATAGTCATCCTTTTCCCAACGCTCAATATCCATAACAATTGATGTGCCGATATCATTTACCACCTGAGATACAAAGCCACCCGGCTCTGTCAATTTGATAAGCTCAGGATAAATTCTTGCAAAGGATTTAGATACAACATAATTAAAGTATTCGTGCTGTAAAAGTCCCTTCCATAGCTGACTGCCTCTTGACCAATAGGTTTCGGGATTATTGCCGGGATCGCCGTTTCTCAATTTAACCATATTGCCAAGTGTGTTATCGCAGTCCCATAACGGTCCCTTTACTATCTTGGTATATTTACCGTTAACATCTCTATCCTTATAGAAATATAAGCTTGATGAGCCCGAGTCCCAATTTCGGCCGTATTCTTGAAGAATATAGCCATATGCTAAGCTTTCAACATCAATATATTGACTGAAATGAATACCCTTTGAGTTTTTACCTGTTGGTGAATAAATAGCCTCCTCCATTTCGGCAAATACTCTTGCAATGTATTCAACCTGCTCCTGTGAAGCAAGCTCAGGCGATTTAATAACATAGTGATTACCGTTTGAGGTCACAAAATAGCATTTTTCATCCTTGTAATAGTTATTGTCAAGCTCAACAAGATATCCGCCCGAAATATCAGCAGGATTCACCATATTACGAACATATTGATATTCTGTAATAATCGTCTCATTAATAAGCGTTCCCGATTTCATTATGCGTGTGAATCCGAGATTGTTAGGATTTAAAAGCTCATTTTCCTTCTCCAAATCAAAAATATCAACTCTTTCAGGATGAACCTGAACCTTTTCACAAAGAAGATATACGCCGTAATATTCGCCGTTTAAATATAGGTCAACACTTCGGTTTTCACAGGTTTTGATGCCCAAAAGCTCACCTATTTTATACATTACGCTATTACGGATAATTGATTGGTCGGTATAGTTACAAAGTAAAATCCAAGTTTTTGCTTCTCCCATTCCAAATAAATCGTGCTTTTTATCAAGCTTAATTTGAAACGGTGGCTTTTTCATATTAGCGGTTGCATTACCTCTCATTTTGATTTCACTTGTGGTATCAGCATTATCAAAATAATAATTATAACCGTGCTTATCGGTGATAAACATTTTAACCTCTTTATCTCTTACGCTCTTATCTCTTAAAAGATTTTCAAGCGGCACAGATGTTGTAGCATAAATGCTTGGCAGGCTGTTGGCAAAATAAAATGTAAAGGTTGCGCCGAATAAATTGTATTTATAAACCTCGTTTCCGTTTGCATCGGTTGTTTTAGATGAAGTTAAATCAATTACTTTCGGTTCATCATTAGCCGCAAAGGAAACACTGTTAGGCTTAATATGAGATGGCAAATAAAACACCTTATCTTCAGTAGGCAAATATTTATTGTTATTGCTATCATAAACCGCCGCAGAATATGAGCTTATAGCAAGAATAAACATAAATGCAAATATCAGCGCTGTTATGAATAAAATTCTGTTTTTTGTTTTCATTTTCGTTCCTTATTTTTTTATTGGCTTATGAGCCGTATCGTTTTGAAAAATAATCCCTGTCTATGGTTAAAACAAGATTATATTGCGGATTAATCTTTTTTACATCCTGTGAAATTCTTTCTAAAAGCTCCTCGTTAGTAAGAGCAAGCTCCGTAGAAACATTTACATCAAAAATTACATTGGTATGAGTTATACCCTTTACTATTCTAAAATCGTGAATGGAAATTGGAGAGGACATTTCAGCGCCGATATGTGAAACTATATCCATACATTTTGCTCTCAGGTCATTAGTTTCGGGATCTGAAATTGATATTGGGTCCATATGAACAACAAGGTTAATATTTTCCTTTAAAAAGTCAGCTTCTATATTGTCAATAAGATCGTGGCTTTCCATTATATTTCCGTCTGCATCAACCTCAACATGAACAGAAACAAAGGTTTTATTTTCGCCATAGGAATGAATAACCAAATCGTGAATGCCCAAAACTCCGTCATATGCTCTAATTTTTGAAATTATTTTCTTTAAGAAATCATCATCGGGAGCCTTGCCTAACAAAGTGTTTGAGGATTCAACAACAAGCTTAATGCCCATTATTATAATATAGATAGCAATAGCAATACCGATTACGCCGTCTGTATAAGGTCCTGTAATCGGAGTTAATACCATACCGACAACAACCGCGCCTGTTGCAATGACATCGCTTATGCTATCAATCATAGATGCCTTTAAGGTGTCAGAATTTATGTGCTTTCCTAATTTTCTGAAAATAAAAGCGCAGGCTAATTTTACCAACATAGTTGACGCGATAATTATTATCGCAACTGTATCGTATCTTTCAGCGGTAGGCTCGCCTGTTAGCTTATCAATCGAGCTTGTAAGCATTTCAAAGCCTAAAAATGCAACGATTATTGAAATAAACAAGCTACACAGATATTCCATTCTTGCATGACCGTACGGATGGTCCTTGTCTGCCGGCTTGCCTGTTAGTGTGTAGCCTATTACAGTTAAAACATTTGCACCTGAGTCAGATAAATTGTTAAGTGAGTCAGCAATTATTGATACACTGCCTGTCAAAAGTCCAATTACAAGCTTTACTCCAAATAAAATCACATTGGCAATTATGCCAATAATGCCAGCAAACCTACCTACTCTTACTCTTGTGGAAATAAGCTCAGGCTTATCGTAATCCTTGATAATTTTATTCAACATCGTCTTTTATTGCAATTAATTCCTTCGAATAAGGCAATGACATTATCCAATCGCAAAGTGTATGCCACTCAGCAAGCTTATGGGTTCTTCTTGCATAATAAATATTGATAAGAGTTTCATAATTCAAGGTGCAGGTACGCATTTGATTATAGCTTGATGGCAATAATTGAATCATATCGTGCCAATATTGCTTATCCTTGGTTTCTACAAAGTTAAGTCTTGCTTCCTCAAGGCAATCAATTACACTGTCAAGCACGCTTAAAGCCTTATCACTCATTCTATCGCAACTAAAATCGCTTCTTTCAAACTTTTTTGAGTGAATTTTATGCATTGTTGATGTGGAATTTGCAACTGTAGCAACCTTATATGTATCATATTCCTTCCACCAATAAAGTGGAGCCGTAATATCAACGGACACAAAAATCTGACGAAGATATTTTCTATGGTCACTTCCCGCCTTCGCTAATTTTTTTGCAAGTCCTAAATCATTTTCGCCTAAGATATAATTTCCGCTTTCATCATAATAGCTATCGCTTTTTGCCCAAGAATTCATTGGATTTCTTGCGCCTCGTATTGCGTTTTCAAAATTCATAACGCTTGTTCTTTCTATTAAAATCATATGCCCTCCTAAAAAGCTTATTTATAATAGTTTATCATATTATAAGAATATTGTCAACAAATAAGTTGTTAATAAAATTAATCATCTTAAAAGTGTATAAATGTAGTTTTTAAGGCAAATAATAGACTTGCAATAAATTGAAAGGATTTTTACCAATGGAAGATAACAAGAAAAACGCAAGAATTTTTTATATCACAATGGCGGTGGTATTAGCAGTAGTAACTATACTTATTATTGCAACTATTGCAGCAAGACGAAATGTGCCTGAACCAGATTTACCAAACAATAATACCGATTCAGACAACAACTCTAACATCGATGAACCAACAATAAACGAGGATGAAAACACTTTGCCAACCTTTGTTTTACCTGTTGAAGGCGTGTTAAGTGTTGATTTTAGCGACACAGTCCCCGTTTTTTCTCAAACAATGAACGATTATAGAACACATTTAGGTGTGGATATTAGCGCTTCATTAGGCAGTGATGTTTTAGCGGTTGCTGACGGCACTGTTACTAATGTATGGGATGATCCGTTTATGGGAACATGTATTTCAATTGAGCATTCCGGCAACGCTGTAAGCATTTACAAAAATCTTGATCCAACCGTTAAGGACGGAATTATCATCGGTGCATCCGTTAAAAGCGGCGATGTAATTGGCGCTGTCGGTGAAAGCGCAATGAATGAAATTGCCGATGAGCCTCATTTGCACTATGAACTAAAGGTAGATAACAAGCATGTTGATCCTAAAAAGCACTTTAGCTTTTTAAAGCCTGATGACAATCAAAATCAAGATAGCTCAGGCGCAGAAAATAATCAATAAACATCAAAAAACGGACACAGGGTGTCCGTTTTTTGATGATAGTAATCTTTCATTTTATTATTCTTCAATTGCGTATTCACTAAAGGATACTGAGTATGCGCTTTCGTACTGTCCCGCTACTCCGTTATTGAAGCAGAGGTATGATACCTTACCATCATCATATACATATGCGCACATAACAAGTGCCTTTGTATAATACTCGCTTGTAAAGCCACTAAGTATAAAATCAAAGCCGAAGAAGGATTTGTTTACTTGCGCCATTACTACTTTATTTTCAGCTTTAAGTTCGCCATTTACTACACTGATTGGATTAGATTCTGATGCTTGCGCTGCGCTTGCAACGATGCCAAAGCTAATTGATTTTTGATTAATCTCCTCATATGCTTTAAGGGATGCGTTATTTACAAGATAGCTTACTGTCATCTTATCTCCGTTGATTTTTGCTGAATAGCCCTTGAATACGAAAACAGGCTCTAAGTCTGCTTCCTTTTCCTCGTATGTGCATCCCGCGTTTTGACACTTGCTTACTATTTTGCCACCGTTTAAAAAGCCATTTTCAAAAATTGCTACTTGCTTAATATTGTGGTCACCACCATTTGGACAAAGAGATTTGCCACAAATATCACAAATGCCATCAACATAATTATGGTTGTTTGTAGCTTCAAGGACTGTTACGATATCACTATCACAAATAATACAGGAAACCGTTTCACTTCCGTCCTTACCGCAGGTGTTTTCTATTATTACAGAGTTACCGAAATGAGTATGTCCGTCAATTACAAAAATTCCTCTGTCCGCTGTTATATCTGTTCCTGTATTTGTAAGCATATATGATGCTTGAACCTTACCGTTTTCACCACAGAAGAAAAATCTCATATGATTTTCTAAAATCTGTGTGGTGCTTGATGGAGACGCGCTTGCTACATCAAATTCAAGCTTGCCTGATTGAGATGTTTTACCGCCGAGTGTGCCTGTATCTATGTCGCTGAAGGCATAAACGTTTCCCTTGAAATCACTAATTGTATATTTAGCAAAATATACATTTACATATTTTGCCCAACCAGTATAGCTTGAACCGTCTAAAATTAATTTAGTGGGCTCACCCAAGAATACAAGATTTAATGTTCCGTTTTCTGCATCAGCAATTGATGCATTTGTGAAGCCTTCATCAGTAATAGTTGTAAATCCCTCTGGGAAAATAAGGGTTTCGTTTATATTCTTACAACCTTTCATAAAATATGTTCCGATACTAACAAGGTTTTTCGGTAAATACGGACTTGAAAATCTAATATTAGTACAACCGTCAAACGCGTTGTTTCCAATAGTTTCTATGGAATCAGGCAATGCTATTTCTGTAACATTTGAACAATTCAACAAGAAATTAGCAGGCAAGGATTTTAACTTTGTATTTTTTGAAAGGTCAATTTTTCCTGTTAAATTACAGTTTAAAATACCGTCAATGCTTTCTAACTGCGATAAATTTTCAAACTGAATATATGTAAGATTTTCACAACCTGTGAAGGAACCTCCCGATATTGTTGTCATTTGAGAATTTTCCTTAATAAACACCTTTTTAAGTGATGGTGCCGCACCAAAGCAATTGTTCTGTGCGGCTATCACAGTACTTGGCAAAACAATTTCTGTAACATTTACCTCATACATCGCATTATTTCCACCAAACACACTATTACCACGCAGATGTGTCATTCCCTCCGGAAACTCAATGTAAAGAATCGCTCCCCTGTTATAGTTTTTGCCTGACACTGCGTTTAAATAACCGTATTCGATTTCGCTAATTGCGACATAATCTGCGCTGCTACCTGATGGCTCGATAATGTACCATGACGGATAAGCATTTAGGCTTCCATCCGTTGCTTTTAAAATTGCGTATGCACCGTTATCGATAAATAACGACTGCATTGTAGCATTATTACCTAATTTAGATGCTACTACTTCTGCTGTTGCATCCTCATACTTTACAACGGGAACATTGTGAGTTACACCGTCAATATCGGTATAAGAAATGCTCGTTCTGTTTTCTGCGTTTACCGAAATTGCAAATAAGCATACTAAAATTGCAATAACAGTAAGTGTTAATAGAATTTTCTTTTTCATATTCTTCTCCTTAAATATAATATTTTAACTAAATATAAAAGACAAAAAGTTGTTCAAAGGGCTTTTCTTTCCTTCGGCTTTTTTATTTAATTAGTGTTTAATTATGTTTTTCTTTTAATCAGCTTTGTTGGAACACTGTAACTATAAATTTTATTTTGTGAATTTCTTAAATTTTCGATAAGATCTCGGATCATCTCCTCTGAAATACTTTTAAAATCATACGATATTGTTGAAAGACCGCCAAAGCAAAACTTAGCAGTTGGTATATCATTTATGCCAATAACAGACACCTGCTCCGGTATTTTTACTTTGTTGTTTTTTAAAGTTTCTATTAATCCAAGTGCAATTTCATCGTATGCACAAATTATAACATTTGGAAATATATTATTCTTTATAAAATACACTCCCGCATCATAGCCTGCTTGTTCAAATCTTTTAGAAGAAAAGAACCTTTTGGTCTCGATGTTTGAATAATTCTTTGCCACCTTTGTAAATTCAATTTCTTGCGAAATAGATTCATCCTCACATACAATATAAATCGTATCATTTTCATCAAGAGATTCAAATACTTCTCTGATTCCGAAAGAATAGTCGATAAAAAACGACGAGCAATGCGATTTGCCCCTAAAAGCAACTATAGGCATATCATCAAATAACGGAATATCGACTACACTGTCTAAGCAAACAATAGCATCAATATTTTTGTCATTATGGCAGGCATTGAGTAGTTCTTGAAGTTGAATATTGTTAAATGAATAATCATAAATTACAGCATTACTGTCATATTTAGATAGTTCGTAGGTAATATCAATTATCATTTTTGAATAATAGCTACTTTCCAATTCGGGAGAAAGTATTGCTATATTGAACCTATTTTTCTTGCGATTTTCAAGCTTTATTTGCTTTTTTCTTTGAAAATATCCTAAATCATTCGCAATTCTGAGAATATTTTCTCGAGTTTCTTCAGATACATCATTGCAATTATTCAGCGCTCTTGATACTGTTGATATTGAACATTTAGCAACCTCTGAAATTTTTTTAGAGTTGACATTTTTACCTCTTTTAATTATTCTTACAATTAAATTTTAACATATAATTTTTACGAAAACAACTTAGATTTTACGGAAAATTTCCGTTATGATTACAAAAAATCACTCCGATTTCTCGGAGTGATTTTTATATAATTATGCCCAACGCATACCTGTTGGTTTTGCTTCCTTAATCATAACCTTATCAAGGAATTCAACAGCCTTCTTTAAGCCCTCGTCGATAGTCATTAAGCTATCCTCGTGCTCAATTGAAAGAACCTTATCATAGCCAACAAGACGAAGGTTTGATACGAAGTCTCTCCAGAATGTTTCACCGTTGCCGTAGCCTACTGTACGGAAAATCCAAGATCTGTGGATTTCATCGCCATAATGCTTTGTATCAAGAACACCGTTTACTGATGTATTTGCATCGTCAACCTTAGTATCCTTTGCGTGTACATGGTAAATTGCGCCCTCTAATGCTCTAATTGCCATTACAGGATTGATTCCCTGCCAAATTAAATGTGATGGATCAAGGTTAGCGCCGATTACATCACCTACTGCATTTCTGAGCTTTAAGAGTGTTTCAGGATTATATACACAGAAGCCGGGATGCATTTCAAGAGCAATCTTAGTAACGCCGTGAGCTTTTGCAAATGCCGTTGCTTCCTTCCAATACGGAATTAAAACATCGTTCCATTGATAGTTGAGTGTATCAAGGAAATCATCAGGCCATGGGCAAGTAACCCAGCTTGGAAGCTTTGCATCAGGATCAGAGCCTGGGCAGCCTGAGAATGTGATGATAGTATCAATTCCAAGCTTTTCAGCTAAAAGAATTGTATTTCTCATATCTGTATCAAATTGCTTTGCAATTTCCTTATTTGGATGTACAGGGTTACCGTGTGTTGCAAGCGCGCAGATTTCTACATCATACTTTTTAAATGTAGCCTTGAACTCCTCAAGCGCTTTTTCATCAGCTAAAAGCTTTGCAGGATCGCAGTGGTCCTTTCCCGGATAACCGCCTGCACCGATTTCAACAGAGTGAACGCCTAATGAAGAAATAATTTTTAAAGCCTCATCTAAAGGCTTGCTACCGTAAAGGTTTGCAAGAACGCTTAATTTCATAATAAATCTCCTTTTAAAAGCAAGGGCGAAAAATCGCCCTTGATATTATTAATTAGTTAAAGTAGTATGGCTTGCCTGTCTTAGCAGATTCGTAAATGCCCTCAAGAATTTGAGTTACACAGTATGCTTGCTCTGGTAATACTGTTGGCTGTGTGCCGTTAATAACAGCATTAATCCATTGCTTAGCCTCTTCTGCGCCTGCATCGTATGAGCCCGCATCATAGAATGCAACTCCCTTACCGTCAAGGTTTGGTCTTGTTTCATACATATTGTTGTGCTTAACACCATTAATTTCAAGAACGCCTTGATCAATCATCTTAGCTCCAGCCTTTGTACCGCAAATTGTTGTACAAGCCTCTTTTGTTTCTGTCATATTGATAGCCCAAGAGGATTCAAGAACGATTGTAGCACCGTTTTCCATAACGATAAAGCCGAATGCACTGTCTTCAACAGTAAATTCCTCAGGCTTCCACTGACCGAATACATTAGCGGATTCCTTTTGGTCATTAAGCTTATGATATGTAGTACCTACACAGTACTTTGGCTTATAGTTATCCATTGTCCAAAGTGTTAAATCAAGCGCGTGAGTACCGATGTCGATAAGTGGACCGCCACCCTGCTCATACTCATTGATAAATACGCCCCATGTAGGAACGGCTCTTCTACGAAGCGCTGTTGCCTTTGCGTAGTAAATATCTCCAAAAACGCCGTCCATTGCTTCCTTCTTTAGGTAGATAGCGTCCTTTCTTTGTCTGTTTTGATAACCGATAGTGAGCATTTTGCCTGTTTCCTTAGCCGCGTCAACCATCTTCTTTGCTTCCTCAGCATTGATAGCCATTGGCTTTTCGCACATTACATGCTTGCCTGCGTGAAGTGAGTCAACTGTGATGAAGCTATGGCTTCTGTTTGGTGTACAAACATGTACAACATCGATTGTTTCGTCCTTTAAAAGCTCCTTGTAGT
Source organism: Clostridia bacterium (assembly GCA_017416885.1). Classification (GTDB taxonomy): domain Bacteria; phylum Bacillota; class Clostridia; order Oscillospirales; family CAG-272; genus RGIG2000. Next base: position 9,651 of record JAFQAM010000363.1, read on the forward strand.
CAGCATAAACCTTTGCGCCCTCTACACCGTACTTTTTAGCAGCCTCTTCAGCTCTTTCAACGATGATGTCGCAGAAAGCAACCATTTCTACCTCAGGAACCTTTTTAAGTGAAGGCATATGCTTTCCGTTTGCAATTCCTCCACAACCGATAATACCAACTCTTACTTTCTTTTCCATTTAAATTATTCCTCCGAATAAAAATTATCATTAAGATTATAATATCATAAACTACCAATAATTGCAACATTTAAAGCAAATTTTTCATTAAATATATTGGAAAAATTACAATATTTTTGCTACATTCGTAACTAAAACTCCGTTAGATGTATTTACTACTCCGTAGGTCATTGTCATAGCAACACTACCGGGATTAAAAAGATGTATTTTTTTATCTTCTACATATTCAATTTTATCACAGGGTACATGCGTATGACCGAAAAGCAGCGCATCGGCCTCTAATTCATACGCATAGCGAATGATTGTTTCATAGCCGTATTTTACACCGTGCTTGTGTCCGTGAGTAATTAATACTCTAATCCCGTCTAAATCTAAAATAGATTCCTCTAATACATCACTTGATGAAAAATAATCGCAATTTCCCTTGACCTTAATAATTGGTATCTCTGGATATTTGGTTGAAATTACATCAAGATCTTTAAGACCGTCACCTAAAAAGATGATGAGGTCGCATTTACCGTTATGGGCATTTACCGCCTTTAAAATGCGGTTAGGACAGGAATGAGAATCAGAAAAAACAAGTATTTTCATTGAAATAACTCCTTTGTGACAAAATTAAATCACATTCATAAAATGATAATAACGAAATTTTTGGGGGTTCTTATGAAAATTGACAAAAGAACAATTGATATGGTTTTAAAGCTTAATGATGACGCATTATGGTCTGTTATTCAAAAGGTAATAGCAAAATCAGGTGTTTCATCCTTAAAAAATATGGAAAAGCCACAGGATATGTCTAAAATTCGCCAAGCATTGAGTAATTTAACCGATGAGGATATAGAAAAGGCAACTAAGCTTTTTAGAAAGGAAAAATAGTATGGATAATCTTGACAGCTTACTTTCATCGGTGCTTGGTGATGAAGCGCTTATGAATAAAATTAAGGATACAGTTAAGGGAAATA
>JAFQAM010000364.1 GCA_017416885.1 Clostridia bacterium
GTTTTCCACAACGCTTTTAATAAGCCCCTTACCGCCGCGAGGAATTAAAACATCCACACATCCGCGCATTTTCAGTAGTAAATTTGCGCTTTCTCTTGTGGTGTCCTCAATAAGAGAAACTGCATTTTCATCATATCCGCACTCGGAAATTGCTTCTCTTATCACCTTGACAATAGCCTTGTTTGAATTGATAGCCTCCTTACCGCCGCGAAGCACAACCGCGTTACCGCTCTTGATGCAAAGCGATGAAGCGTCGGGAGTTACATTCGGTCTTGCCTCATAAATCATAGCAACCACCCCGAGAGGCACTCTCATTTTGTGAATTTCAAGCCCGTTCGGTCTTGTAAAAATCTCGCCTGTGCCAATAGGATCGCCAAGCCCCGCCACAAAATCAATAGCATCGCTGATTTGGTAAATTCTATCCTTGTTAAGCATTAAGCGGTCAAGCATAGCTTCCTTTATTCCGTTTTCCTTCGCGCTTGCAAGGTCGATTTTGTTCGCCTCAATAATTGCTTCATAGGAAACGCGGATTTTTTCAGCCATAGTCAAAAGAATTTTATTTCTATCCTTACCGCTTGCATTTGCAAGAGAACGGGAAGCAATTCTTGCATTTTTACAAATATTTAATATTGTATCGTATAATTCCATAATTCACCTTTATTTTCTTCTTGCAAAATAAGTACCGATATGCTTGCCGTCAAGCACATCATAAAGTCTGAAGGGATCCTCGCCGTTGATTATAAGCATAGGAATACCTGCGTTTGCGGCAATTTCGGCTGCATTGATTTTTGTAATCATACCGCCTGTACCGCGGCTTGAGCCGGCTCCACCTGCATATGACTTGATTTCATCGTTGATAACTTCAACTCTGTCAATAAGCACAGCATCCTCATATTTTCTCGGATCCTTATTGTAAAGACCGTCAATGTCGCTTAAATTGATAATAATATCAGCGCCGCAAGCAATACCGACATAAGCGGAAAGAGTATCGTTACCGCCAAACTTGATACCGTCGCAGGAAACTGAGTCATTTTCGTTTACAATCGGAATACAGCCCATTTTAATCAGCGTATGGAATGTATTTCTTACAAGCTCAAGACGGTGGCTATCGTCAACAACATCCTTAGTCATAAGAATCTGAGCCACAGTGTGACCGTACATTGAGAAGAAGCTTTCATACATTTTCATCAGCTGACTTTGACCGACCGCCGCGCAGGCTTGCTTTTCCTCCAATGTTTTCGGATATTCGCTAAGCGCCATTTTTGCATATCCTGCCGCTACCGCGCCTGAGCTTACAATAACAACCTCGTGTCCTGCATTTTTAAAGTCTGCCACAGTGCGGACAAATGCTTCAATTCGTCTTAAATTAAGCGAGCCGTTTCCGTATGTTAAGGTTGAGGTACCAACCTTTATTACTATTCTTTTGCAATTTTTGATAACATTCATAAAAAAACCTCAAAAAACCTTGATTAAATTGCACAAATATTATATAATATCTATGTATGTGTATTATTATATAACTAAATTATTCAAATTTCAAGTGGTAGAAGGGAAAAACAAGGGAAAATCGTATGAAAGAAAAGATTTATGTTGAAATTGCAGGTATAAGATTAGGAATTGTAACCGAGGAGGGAGCAACCTATGTCAAGGAAATCGCCGCAGGCGTTGAAAACGATGTGACAAAAATGATTAAATCGCAAAAGAACTGCTCGCTTGTTGAAGCCTCGCTGTTTACATCAATGAATTATTATAGCAGAGCCACCGAGGGAGAAAAGAAGGTTAAAAACCTTGAAACACAGGTTGCTTTATATCAAGCGAACCTTAACCGACTCAAAAGGGAAAATGAGGAGCTCAGAATTAAGCTTTTAAATAACGCAAACAACGGTAATAAATAATGAAATATAATAAACTGCCGCAAATCCTTGCCCCCTGCGGAGATATGGATGCGCTCAAAGCTGCCATAAAAAACGGCGCAGACGCGATTTATCTGGGGCTTGATTTATTTAACGCAAGAATAAGAGCAAAAAACTTTACTCTTGATAATATTGAGGAGGCTGTAAAGCTTGCCCACGCGCACGGAGTTACGGTTTATGTTACTCTTAATATTGCAATTTATGATAAGGAAATAAACAGCGTGCTTGACTATGTAAGTAAGCTTTGGATAGCAGGCGTGGATGCGCTTATTGTTTCCGACCTTGGAATAGCCTCGGTTATAAGAGAGAATTTTCCTGATTTTGAAATCCACGCAAGCACGCAATGCTCGGCGCACAATTTAGACGGAGCAAATTTTCTATATGAAAAAATGGGAGCTAAGCAGGTGGTTTTAGCAAGAGAGCTTCCAAAAAAGGAAATTGAATACATAACAAAAAATACAAAAGCAAGAACAGAAATTTTCGTTCACGGAGCGCACTGTATGTCCGTATCGGGACAATGCTTGATGTCCTATGCAATGGGAGGACGAAGCGGTAACAGAGGCGAATGCGCTCAGCCCTGTCGCTTGCAGTATAAAATGTGTGGCAAAACCTCATATCCGTTAAGTCTGAAGGATATGTCCTTAAACAGCCATATAAACGAAATTATAGACACAGGCGCCCATACTCTTAAAATAGAGGGCAGAATGAAAAGCAGTGACTATGTAGGCGGTACAGTGTCTGTATGGCGCAAGCTCATTGACGCAAAAAGAAATGCCACAAAGGATGAAAAATACACACTTGAGGGGCTTTTTTCCCGTCAAGGCTTTACAGACGGCTACTTTATAAATAGCATAAATGCAAAAATGCTCGGTATCCGAACAGAGGAAAACAAGGAGCAAAGCAAAAAAATCGCCACACAGGGAGATATACAGCTAAGCAAGGTTAAAATTAACCTGTACGCAAAATTTATTTCAGGTGAAAAAGCGGAATTAAGTGTCACCTGTGGCGATAAAACATCTACCGCATACGGTGAAATTGTAGAGGAAGCAATCAACGCCCCGATTTCCAAGGACGATATTATAAAGAGCCTATCAAAATTGGGCAATACACCGTTTGAGGCGGATAAAATAGAAATTGAAAAAAGCGAAAGCATTATGGTGCGCGTTTCCTCGTTAAATGCTTTAAGAAGAAAAGCTATTGACTTGCTTTTTTATATGGGCAGAGAGGAAATAAACCCTGTCTATATACCGAAAAAAGCCACACAGGATAGGCTGAAATCAAGAACCGCGCTATTTTCAACCGTGTCGCAAATTCCCGATAATTACAGCTATTTTGACATCATTTTTATTTATGCAGACAGATACGAAA
>JAFQAM010000365.1 GCA_017416885.1 Clostridia bacterium
GTCCTTCAATGGAATCCTCTTCAAAGTAGTGCATTAACCAACCAATTATTATCGAGCCTTCAAATGCGGCATATCTTGCTCCCTTTTTAGCCAATTTTAAGGCTTCTTCGGCTGCAAAGTCCATAAACGTTTCAAAGGTCTTTTTGTTTATGAGTGTCTTACCGTCTTTTTGGATTTTAACGCCGTTATTTATTTTTTCGATAAGTATATCACTTGCATTTTCTTCAAGGTACGCTTTTAATATTTCGTGTTCTTTAGTCTTTGCTTCTAAAGCTATTTTGCTCATTGTCTTTCTCCTTTATTTTCAATAAGTCTTATCACATATCTTACAGCCTCAAGGCATTTAAGAGAATACTCAGCGAACACATTCCATTTTTTCGCCATATTCTCGTTATATTCCTCAATAAGCTGCTTTTCCTTTTCTTTTAGTTCTTCAAGAGTTATATATTTCATTTGTTTTACCTCACAATCTGTATAAATAAAAAAGCTCATCTGCACAACATTGTGTCAGAAGGGAACATCTTTTTCAGCCATCATAGCCTCATATTTAGTTATGGGAATAATTTTGGAATTAGAGTTTTTTGCTATTTCTTTGTTTTCACCAATAACGATTATTTTTCTCCTTTTATACATTTCAATTATTTTTAATACAAAATCATAAGAATAGCAGTAATTAAAAAGCTTGTATTTTTCGTTTTGCTTTTGCTTGTATAGCTTGTATCCGTATTTGTTATCCTTCATTATTGTATTTCCTCATATATGTCTTTAAGTCCGTCATAATCATCATCTGAGGTGTTTGCTCGTTTGTGATATATGCTTTCACCAATGGCTGTACCCCAATATGTGTCAATGAAATCATTTATTGCCGTGTTAATATCCTCGATTGTTAAGTTTTCCATAGCATTTACTCCTTTATAATTTCGTATTTATCGTCTGCATAGAGCATACAAACGAATGGGTTGAAACGAGCCTTACATTTAACTCCGTTGTATTCAACTGTGTAAACCGGGCAAGACTCGCTTTCTGTGTCAATGGCAAGAACATTAACTTCTTTTATCTCGCCATTAAGAGAATGAATGTGTGCATCTGCTTTGTACGGCGTCATCGTTTTTTCATCCTTTCTAAGAATTCAAGATATTTTGTTTCTGCGCCAAGCAACTTATTAAGCTCCGGCATTATCTCTTCTTTGGTTCTGTTAATACAGGTAAGAGTAAGCATATTGTAATTGCTATTTGTGATATAAATAGATACATATTTAAGCAAATTAGCAATATCTTCATCCCTGTGTCCGTTTGTTTGATTGATACATTGAATGGCAGTTAAAATAGCATAAAGCTGTTTTGTGTTTTTCATTGTCGTATCTCCTTGTAATCATCGCAATATTTTTCTAAGTCCTCAAGCTCTGTAAGTGGCTTTGGCGTTTCAAACGTTCCTAATGAAAAGTCATAATCATAGTAGTAAGCATCCGTATTATTTAAAGCCACTATTAAGTGTTCAGCAAAGATAAAATTATCTTCATCAAGCAGCTTCTTAATAAAGTCTTTTATTATCTCAATGCTTGTTATGTAATAATCAGCCTCGTAGCAGAGTGTAGTAACTGCATCTTCAAAATTGGTTTTATATAGCTCTTTAATTGTCATTTTTTATCTCCCTATTTCTATAATTCCGCCTGAATATTCTTCGTAACCGTCAAAGCTTAAATCACGACCATATGCTTCATAGTCAACATAATTTTCAAGCCATTCAGGTATTTCGTAACAACAAACCTCGTGTATCATATGATAAGCTAAATCCTTAAAGTCCATATTTTTGTAAAGATTTATATCATCAGCCCAAGAAGAACCGTATTTTTCTACAAGTTCTTCCCAGCATCTAAAACTTCTTACTTCAACATAAGCTTCAAATATCTCATATTTATATGAATTATCAAGTATTTCTGACTCCTTTAAGGTTTCAAAAAGTGTTTGTGGGTTTACATAGTCCCAATTTGTACTATTTGATGGTATTCCTTCTATGTCTTGAATAAATAATTCTTCGTCAATACCGTCAAGCTCGAAGCCTTGTTTTTCAAGCTCCTCTACGATTTCATCCCAATCTGAGTAATCTTCAAGGTTAAGCCATTTAGAACCTAAAGCTCTTTCGTTACATTCGTTATATGAACCCCAAGAGCCTATAACTATTGATACATTTCCTGTGCTAATCATTTTTTAATCTCCTTAAATTTTCTTAAATACATCTTGAATAATAGCAGTTATACTATCTGCCGTAACATCAATTTTTTGGCATCTTACACCGTCTTTATCTAAAAGATAAATGTATTCGCCCTTGTTCGGTATGTCCTCATATTCAGCACCATACCAACCGGAATTAGTCATTACTAATAAATCAAAAAGGACTTCCTTTACGAAAGCCCTTTTATCTTCTTTAGTTCCTTTGTATATTCGCATATTACCCTCCTTTCTCAATCTACGTATATTTCACAAGTAAAATAGCCATTTTGGTCTATTTTCACATTGTAACCGAAATTTTTATCGTAATTATCGCAAATGTCAGCTATTTGCTTATCTGTCAAAAAGCCGATAAATTCAGGCTTTAATCTGCCTTTGTATATGTTTTTTGTTGCACCTGCTGTTTCACGAACATTCATAAATACCTCGCTTGGAGAATATTTAGATTTCATTCTTAGCAGCTTATTTCTTTTAGTCGAATAAATTACCACTGGTTTATCCATTTGAATAAGCCTTTGAATGTTATCTCTTGAGCCTTTACTTGCTTCATCCCAAATAACGAAGCCAACATCAGCATCTCGTGTCATTTGAATATCCTTTTGCTGATAATATTCATAAGGACTCAATTTACCGAAGGTATCAACCTTTCTTTGCTTAAATGGCTCTTGTGCATTTCTTGGTTCAGAGCCTACAAAATACACAGTAATATTAGTATGTGATTTTTCTTGCATATACTTTTGAATTGAAGCATCAACGCCATCACAGTCGCCAACCAATATTTCGTGATTGTTTTCCACGATTCTGTTGAGAACCTTTAATATTTCATTATTGAATGACGATACATTTTTAGAACCTGATACAAATACTTTCATTTTTAAATCTCCTTTAATTTTCAAAATCTTTAATATATATTTTTTCATAATCTACACCATACTCAAAATACAAATCTCCATTTTTATCTTCAAGTAGGTAATAGTCAGTTACAATAATTTTGCCTAAATCACTTATTGCAACTATTGCTTTTTCATTCGCAACATCCAGCTCAATTAAGCCGAATGTTACGAAGTTATATCCATTATGAAAATCATAAAATTTTTGATTAGTAGTATTCATATTTTCACCTCCTTAATCTTCTATTATCTTGAACCAAATGGTGTAGTGAACTTGTGTTTCGATTGTTTCATAGCTGATAACTTCTGGATTTCTTTGTTTATCATCCTTTACAGGAGCATCAAATTTAACGAACTCTGAATAAGCTCCTTTGAATTCATCAGTTTTGTTCATAACAGGGAAACAATGCTTAATGCAATCAACGAAATTCTTAATATATGCTGAGCCCTTTCTGCTCAAACGAGCTATGAGCAAATCACTCTCTGTGATAAAGCCGACTCCTGTGAGCTTGTCGCTCTCCTTTTTAGATAGATTTGTGATAGAATAAATTACCTTTTTCATTTTTCTTTCCTCCTATTTTTAGCCTTTTGGCACGAAGTGCTGACACCACTGACCGGTTATATGCTTATATCTTTTTGTTCTCAGGTGTTTGTCAACATGCAAAAACTTTTTGTGGAGGATACCAAAAAAATTTTCTAAAAAGAAAAAAGCCAAGTAATAAATACTTGACTTAAAAAAGAAAAATTTTTTGAAAATTAGCGTGTTTACAAACACGAGGTCTGTGGTAAAACGGTAACGCAAAAGGGTAAAAGTAGGGGGGAAATTAGAAAAATGGTAATGGTGATTCTTCACAAATCTGTCGTAAAGAAAAGGAGGGCGACTAAAAGCGAACAGGACAAAGGCTTTTGAACCTACTCTTATTTGCCATAGTGAAGTGCAGAAGCAGCCAGGGTTCAGTATCATAATATCTCCTTTATTTGAGTGCATAAAATAAAAAAGGACAGAGTTTAAAAACCCTGTCCTGTGTGTATAATTCGGTATAATAAAATAAAAAAGACTCAGCGAACCTTAGGTGTTCAACTGAGTCTCTCTTGGCGCGCCCTGGGAGATTCGAACTCTCGACCTACCGGTTCGTAGCCGGGCACTCTATCCGCTGAGCTAAGGGCGCTTTTTTGCAAGCAATATAATATCACAGTTTTAGTTAAATGTCAAGTGTTTTTTTGATTTTTGTTAAAATTTACGGTTTTATAGCTAAATTGTATGGAAAAAACTAAAAATATGAGTAAGTAGGTTAAAATGATTTTGCTAAAAGTAGAGCTTATGCTAAAAATATGATAATGTAAAATTAAGTAATATTAAAAAGGATAGATTAGCTCTATCCTTTATTTTATTGCTTTTTGGATTTTTTGTTTATCTTTTTTGTGTTATGCTCGCCTGTTTGCTCCAAGGCTTTCAAATTGATTTCACCCGTTGAGCTTTGCTTTATTATTGAAAGCTCACTTGTGCCAAGGAGCTTTTTATTGAAAAACTCACAGGTTTCTGTAAGAGTCTTGGCATCGGGAGAAATTTTATTTTTGCGCTTTGGCTTTATTATTTCGTCCTTAAGGTGATTTACAATTGCGCACACATCCTCGGCTTTTTTTACAAGAAATGTTGCGCCTGCATTTTCAAGCACCTCTTGTCCGCGATATCCCCAGCATACGCCAACACTGCGCATTCCCGCATTTTTTGCGGTAAGCATATCCACATCGCTGTCTCCCACAAACAGACATTCTGACGGCTTAACTCCCATATCCTTGCAGATTGCAAGAGTGGATGTGGGATTTGGCTTGGTGGGAAGCTTGTCCTGACCTTGAACAACTAAAAATGTCTTTTTATCAAAAAGCTTGGCAATAATATCCTTAACAAACTTGTCTTGTTTATTTGATAAAACCGCTAATTTTACGCCGCTTGCCTTTAAATTCATCAGCATAGCTTCAACATTTTCATAAGGGGCGGTTTTCTGAAGGTAACAAATGCTATATTCCTGCTCGTATTTCTTTATGGCGCTATTTAAAATGAAATCAATATTCTGAACATCTTTAGGTAGTGAGCGACGAACAAATTCCTTTGCGCCGTTGTTAATTGCCATAAGCAAATCGGTTCTTGATCTTTCGCTGTACCCAAGATATGAAAGCATACCGTTCATAGCCGTCTGCAAATCGCCCATTGTGTCAGCAAGCGTGCCGTCTAAATCGAAAATAATACCCTTAATCATAGCCTTTCCCCCTTCTGAATATTTCGTTCGTGTTTATTATTTTACCATATTATAATAAAAAAATAAAGTCTTTTTTGAATATTTAGATGTATAATGTTGTAAAAATAATTTTTTTATGATAAACTTATTGGGATGTAGGATGTAGGATGTAGGATGTAGGATGTAGTAATGCACATTGCAAGGAAATAATTCTTTACAGAAAGGAAAAAACGAAAGTGAGAACATTTAAGGTTACGGGCATGTCCTGTGCGGCTTGCTCGTCAAGAGTAGAAAGAACAGTAAGCGCTTTAAGCGGTATTGACACCTGCTCTGTCAGCTTACTTAATAAATCAATGACGGTTGAGGGAGATGCCAAAACCGCAGATATTATAAATGCAGTTAAGAAAATCGGCTACGGCATTAAGCTTGACGATGCGTTAGACAATGACGAAAAGGACAATGAAGCAGCGCTCCTTTTTAAAAGATTTTTAATTTCACTGTCATTTTTGCTTGCGCTTATGTATATTTCAATGGGATATACAATGTGGGGCTTTCCGTTACCGGGCTTTTTGACACGAAGCCCAATAATTATAGCATTTTTGCAAGCGGCGTTATCGCTTACGGTTATGATTATAAACCGCAAATTCTTTATAAGCGGTACTAAGGGACTTTTAAACGGCGGCGCAAATATGGATACGCTTGTATCCTTAGGCTCTCTTGCATCATTTTTATATAGCCTTGTGTCTGCATTTTTAATGATTGGTAAGGACTTAAACACACAAAATCACGCATTGCACAATCTTTATTTTGAGTCTGCCGCTATGATTTTAGCATTAATCACTCTCGGTAAGGCGTTAGAAGCATATTCAAAGGGCAAAACCACATCCTCACTCCGCGCGCTTATAGATTTAACACCGAAAACCGCAACTATTATAGTTGACGGAAGCGAAAAAATCATCCCTGCAAATGAAATTAAGGTGGGGGATGTGTTTATAGTTAAAGCAGGAGAGAGCGTTTCCTGTGACGGAATAGTGTTAGAGGGCGAAAGTGATGTAAACGAGTCAGCCTTAACAGGCGAAAGCATGCCGAGTCACAAAACCGCGGGCGAAAATGTATATTCTGCCACAATTAACGGTAGCGGTATGCTAAAATGCAAAGCTACTAAACCAAGCCACGGAACAGTGCTTGCAGAGATAATCAAAACAGTAAAGGAAGCTTCCACCACAAAAGCACCTGCGCAAAAATTAGCCGATAAGGTGTCGGGAATTTTCGTGCCTGTGGTTATTTCAATTGCCATTTTAACCACACTTGCGTGGATAATTTTCAGTGACAACACATTTGGCTATGCGTTAGCAAGGGGCGTATCTGTATTAGTAATCAGCTGTCCTTGCGCGTTAGGCCTTGCAACTCCTGTTGCCATAATGGTAGCAAGCGGTAAGGGCGCAAGAGACGGAATATTATATAAAAACGCAACCGCCATTGAGGAAGCGGGCAAAATCAATATTGTAGCATTCGATAAAACAGGCACAATCACCAAGGGCGAGCCACAAATTACCGATATTGTGCCATATAATTGCGATAAGGAGCAGCTTTTAGAAATTGCATATTCCTTAGAGAAAAATAGCGAGCATCCATTATCCAAGGCTATTACAGCTTACGGCAAGGAAAATAGCATTTTACCGAGGGATGTGTCTGATTTTCAAGCAATTTCAGGCAAGGGAATATCTGCTACTATTGACGGTATAAGCGCATACGGCGGTAAGGAAGCATATATTCAAGAAATAATGAAGGAAAATCAAATTCCAACCGATATAAAATCAAAAATTACCGAATTATCCACACAGGGCAAGACAATAATGCTCTTTTACTACAAGGAGCTTCTTGGTATAATCGCTTGCGCCGATACAGTGAAGGACGATAGCGAGGAAGCCATAAGTGAGCTTAAGAAAATGAATATTGATGTGGCTATGATTACAGGCGATAATTATGCAACCGCTACGGAAATAGCCACACAGGTAGGCATAAAAACAGTATTTGCAGAGGTTTTACCCACCGAAAAATCAAAGGTAATCGAGGAGCTGAAGGAAAAAGGCAAGGTGGCTATGGTTGGCGACGGCATAAATGATGCGGTTGCATTAACCACGGCGGATATGGGAATAGCAATCGGCTCGGGCACAGATATTGCAATCAGCTCGTCGCAAATTGTAATCACCAAAAGCTCACTGTCCGAAATACCGAAGCTTATTAAGCTAAGCAGAAAGGCGCTGCGCATAATCAAGCAAAATCTTTTCTGGGCATTCTTTTA
>JAFQAM010000366.1 GCA_017416885.1 Clostridia bacterium
ATATTGCCTTTGTTCGCTTCTTTGCTATACGAAATATTTTCTCGCCTAAAACTGCGAAGCACATTCGGAGCCAAATCGGTGAGATAGTTTGATAGTTTAAGAAGAAGGCTTACTGCCGTAAGGCAATGATTAAACTGTTAAAATGGCCACTGATTTTGCTCCCAATGCTTGTTGGTTCGAGCCCACTGTGGCATATAAGAAAAGGAAATATGAAATGATTACAGTAAACAATTTATCTTTTAACTTTGGCGGACAGACACTCTTTAAGGATGTTAATCTGAAATTCACACCGGGCAATTGCTATGGAGTAATTGGCGCAAACGGAGCAGGCAAAAGTACATTTTTGCGTATTTTATGCAAGGAGTTAGAGCCTACAAAGGGCGATGTTTCAATTCCCGATACAGTAAGAATGTCAGTTCTGAAGCAAAACCACTTCGCATATGACGAATACTCCGCCCTTGACACCATCATAATGGGCAACGAAAGACTTTATGAGATTATGAAGGAAAAGGACGCCCTTTATATGAAGGAGGATTTCACCGAGGAGGACGGCATCCGCGCATCTGAATTAGAGGGCGAATTTGCAGAGCTTAACGGCTGGGAGGCGGAAAGCGACGCATCAAAATTAATCCAGGGCCTTGGACTTAGCGAGGACCTGCTTTATATGCAAATGGCAGATATTGCCGAAAGAGACAAGGTTAAAATTCTTTTAGCTCAAGCACTTTTCGGTAATCCTGATATCATTTTACTTGACGAGCCTACAAACGGTCTTGATATTGATGCCATCACTTGGCTTGAGGACTTTTTAAGCGACTATTTCGGCACAGTTTTAGTAGTATCCCACGATAGACACTTTCTGAACGATGTGTGCACAAATATCGTTGATATTGACTACTCAGGCATTAAAATGTATGTTGGTAACTATGAGTTCTGGTATGAGTCAAGCCAGCTTATCCAAAGAATGATTAAGCAGCAAAACAAGAAAAACGAGGAAAAAATTAAGGAGCTTCAATCCTTCATTTCCCGCTTCAGCGCCAATAAATCAAAGTCAAGACAGGCAACCTCAAGAAGAAAGCTTCTTGATAAGCTGACCGTTGAGGAGCTTCCTGCATCAAGTCGCAGATATCCGTTCATCGGCTTCGATATGGACAGAGAGGCGGGCAAGGACATTTTAACGGTAACAGATCTTACCAAAAACGGCTTCTTTAAAAATATTTCCTTCACCGCAATGAAGGGCGACAAAATCGCGCTTTTAGGCGACGAGCTTGCAATTACCAACTTCTTTAAGGTTCTTATGGAGGAAGCCGAGGCAGATAGCGGCTCATTTAAATGGGGCGTCAGCATTTCAAAATCCTATTTCCCTAAGGACAATATAGAATACTTTGAGGGCTGTCACGATACAATCCTTGATTGGATGAGAAGATACTCCAAGGACCAGACAGAAACATATCTTCGCGGCTTCCTTGGCAGAATGCTATTCTCAGGCGATGCAATTTTCAAGGAAGTAAATGTACTCTCAGGTGGCGAAAAAGCAAGATGTATGTTCTCACGAATGATGCTGTTCGGCTCAAACTTCCTGCTTCTTGACCAGCCTACAAACCACTTGGACCTTGAATCAATTACCGCAGTAAATAACGGACTCCGTGACTTTAAGGGCAATATAATGTTCTACTCCCATGACTACGAAACAATAAACACCGTAGCCAACAGAATTATCGAAATCAAAGAGGATGGTATTTACGATTTCAGCGGCACTTACGAGGAGTTTATAACCTTTAAAAAGGAAAAAGGCTTACTGTAATGGATTATGAGCAAAGAAAAGTAGGAATTATAGGCGCAGGGGCTGCGGGAATGATGGCTGCAATATATGCCTCACAAAACGGAGCCGATGTTACAATTTTTGAAAAAAACGATAAGGTAGGCAAAAAGCTTGCCATAACAGGCAAGGGCAGATGTAATGTCACAAACGATTGCGACAGTAACGAGTTTTTAAAGAATGTAATTTCCAATCCTAAATTCCTGTACGCTTCAATAAATTATTTTTCCACAGAGGACACCAAGTCATTTTTTGAAAATGCAGGCGTAGCTCTTAAAACCGAAAGAGGCAGACGGGTTTTCCCCGTGTCCGATAAAGCGGGAGATATCGTATCTGCGCTTAAACGCACAATGCTTGATTATGGCGCAAAATTAGTAAACGAAAGAGTTATAGGAATAAATACCGAAAACGGCACAGTAAAAGGAATTAAAACCGAAAAATCAAGCTACAATTTTGATGCGGTGATTTTAGCCACAGGCGGAGCGTCATATCCGCAAACCGGCTCAGACGGTGACGGCTATAAATTTGCCAAAAAATGCGGCATTGAGGTAACCCCCTTAATTCCGTCATTAGTACCGCTTGCAACTGTGGAAAACCTAACCGAAATAATGGGCGTTTCCCTTAAAAATGTAACACTCAAAATCAAAAATAACGACACAGGTAAGATTGTTTTTGAGGAGCTTGGCGAAATGCTATTTACTCATTTTGGATTAAGCGGACCCCTTGTGCTGTCTGCATCCTGTCATATGAGTAATATGCGCGAGGGAAAATATACTGCCATTATTGATTTTAAGCCTGCCCTTGATATAAAAACGCTTGACAAACGCATTTTAAGCGATTTTTCAAAGCAGCAAAATAAGGATTTCAGTAATGCACTTGGTGGACTGCTACCGTCAAAAATTATCCCATTTATGATAAGAAAAAGCGGAATAAGTCCATACGAAAAGGTGAATAACATTACTAAGGAGCAGCGCGCAAAATTAGTTGAAATATTAAAGGGGCTTTCCCTTGATATAAAAGCATTCAGACCGATAAAGGAAGCGATAGTTACCTCAGGCGGCATAAAGGTCAGTGAGATTAATCCATCAACAATGGAGTCTAAAAAAATCAAAGGACTTTATTTTGCAGGCGAGGTAATAGATGTGGATGCGTACACAGGCGGCTATAACCTGCAAATCGCATTTTCCACAGGCGCTCTTGCCGGCACTCACGCTGCGTGGGGAGATTAGCAACGCTTCGCGTTGTAGCTAAATTTGAATTCGGCAAACTAAATTCGGCAAGCCGAGCGAAATTCGCTTGTAGGGTACGGGTTTTCCGTACCGCTGTAACGGGAGGGACGACCCCTCACCTACAATGGCAAATTTAATTTAGCTAATGCGAGTGAATACGAGCATTAATTTCGCTAAAAATATAAGGACATTAAAATGCAAGATAAATCGTTAATCTAATCTTGCTGACAGCTAACAGCTGACGGCTGACAGCTTAACGACTAAAAGGAGTAAATATGAAAATAGCACTTGACGGACCAAGCGGCGCAGGAAAAAGCACCGTAGCAAAGGCGCTTGCAAAAAAGCTTGGCATTATCTATGTTGATACGGGGGCGCTTTACCGTACGATCGGTCTTTATGTAAGGGACCACGGCTTTGAAAAAAGCGATATAAAGAACATAATCGCCTGCCTTGACAAAATCAATTTAGGTATGGATTTTATTGACGGCAAGCAAATTATTACTTTAAACGGCAAGGAAATCGGCGACGAAATAAGAACAGGGGAAATCGCTATGTACGCATCCGCTGTTTCAGCTGTTCCCGAGGTTCGCGCATTCCTTCTTGAAACACAAAGAAAGATTGCGAGAGAAAATAGCGTTGTAATGGACGGACGCGATATCGGCACTGTTATTTTGCCTGACGCAGAGGTTAAAATCTTCATGGTGGCATCAAGTGAGGCAAGAGCGAAAAGAAGATTTGCAGAGCTTCAAGCCAAGGGAGAAAGCTGTACCTACGAGGGAGTATTAAAGGATATTATGGAAAGAGACAAAAATGACTCCACACGAAAAGCCGCGCCCTGTGTGCCTGCTGAGGATGCAATCCACCTTGACAACTCTGACTTAGACATAGATCAAACTGTTGAAAGAGTAATAGAGATAATTGAAAATGTCAAAAAATAAACCAAACAACGAAATTGCAGTAAAAGAAAAAAAGGAAAACAGGTTCTACACCAAAATAAAAAAATTCTTTGCAGGTCTTTTCAAAAGACTTCTCAGAATTAAGGTTGTAAATCCAGAAAATGAGCCTGATGAAATAAGCTATATTGTATGCTGCAATCACACATCACTGTGGGATGTTGTGGCAATTGCCATAGGCCTTAAAAGACAGGTATGCTTTATGGCTAAAAAGGAGCTTTTTAAAATACCCTTAGTTAATTGGTTCGTAAAATCTATGGGCGCATTTCCTGTTGACAGAAAAAACGGCGATGTGGGCGCAATTAAAAAAACCATAGATATTTTAAAAGAGGGTAACTGTGTCGGCATATTCCCACAGGGAACAAGATGCCCATATAAAAACCCAAGAGAAACCGATATAAAGGACGGCATCGGAATGGTTGCCAAAAGAGCGGAAACGGGTATATTGCCTGTCGCTATCAAGACTAAAAAGGGCAAGCTTAAATTCTTCAGAAAAACAGAATTTATAATCGGCGAGTATATCCCGTTAGACAGCTTGTCACTTGAGGGAAGCAACAAGGAGCAATACGAAATCATCACCAATTACGCATTTAACGAAACCTGTAAGCTTTTAGAAAGCGAGGCGACACCTCTTTTAAATGATAACAATAGCTAAAAATGCAGGCTTCTGCTTTGGAGTCCGTAGGGCAACAGACACCGTGGAAGCCTTAATAAAGGAAAAAAATAAATCTACCATTTATATTTTAGGCAAGCTTATTCATAATGAGGAGTATATCAAATATTTAGAGGAAAACGGAGTATTTGAAATATCCCCCGACCAAATTGATGAGCTGTATAAAAGAGCAATAAGCGGCGAAAAAATAACGGTAGTAGTAAGGACACACGGAATTGAGAAAAACATATACGAAAAGCTTGAGAGCTGTGAAAAGACAACAGAAAATTTTACGCTTGTCAACTGTACTTGCCCGTATGTCACTAAAATACATAAAATTGCAAATGAAAATTCCGACACCAAGGAAAAAAAGGAAATCTTCATCCTTATAGGAAAGAACGATCACCCCGAGGTTATGTCCATAATGAGTCATGTTGTGGGCGAGGGATATGTATTTGCAAACGGACAGGAATTGGAAAATTTTCTTACAGACCTTAAAAAAAGAGAAAATTTTGACGAAATTTTTGTAAATATGGCAGCGCAAACAACCCAAAAATTAGAAGAATGGGAAAAATGTCAAAAAATTTTAAAAAAACACTGTACAAATGCAAAAATTTTTGCTACAATATGTAGTGTTACTGATATTAGACAAAGGGAAGCGGATGAGCTTAGCCGTAAATGCGATGTGATGATAGTCGTAGGCGGTAAAACAAGCTCCAACACCTCAAAGCTTGCGCAGGTGTGTGAAAAGAATTGCACAAAAACCTATTGGGTGCAAACAAGTCGTGATATTCCCTTAGACAAAATCGGTCACGCAAAAAATATAGGCATAACTGCAGGTGCATCCACGCCTGACAGTTTAATTCAGGAGGTAAAAAGAACTATGAGCGAAATCATGGAAAATCAAATCGAAAATCAAATCGAAAACGAAGACTTTGGCAAAATGCTTGAAGAAATGGAGAGCGTAAAATTATATACAGGAGCAACAGTTACCGGAACTGTAATGGGAATCACAGACACAGAAATCCGTCTTGACCTTGGCGCAAAGGTTACAGGTATCATCACAAAAGACCAGATTACAGACTCTAACGATGTTAATCTTGCAGATCTCTTCAAAATCGGCGACTCTGTTGATGCAAAGGTAATCTCAAAGAGCGACAGAGACGGTATCGCTATTCTCTCAAAGAAGATGGTTGATAGCGTTAAGAATCTTGCAAAGATTGCAGAATATGCAAGCACAAACGAAACAGTTGAAGCAAAGGTTGTTGAAATCACAAAGGGCGGCGTTGTTTGCGATGTGGATAGCGTAAGAGTATTTATTCCTGCTTCAATGACAGGTATTAAGAAGGGCGACGATATGAGCGTTCTTGCAGGCACAACACAACAAATCAAGATTGTTGAGGTTAAGGATAACAAGAGAGAGGCTATCGGCTCAATTAGAGCAGTTATCAATGAGCAAAAGAAGGCTGCATACGAGGAAAAGAAGGCTAAAGAGGAAGCTCTTTGGAACTCACTCGAGGTTGGTATGGAATTTGAAGGCCCTGTTAAGAATATCACAAGCTACGGCGCATTCGTTGACCTTGGCGGTATTGACGGCCTTGTACATAAGTCAGAGCTTTCATGGAATATGAGAGTTGCTCCGTCAAGCGTAGTTAAGACAGGCGAAATCATTAAGGTTTACATCAAAGCTATTGATAATGAAAACAAGAAAATTTCACTTGGCTACAAGACAGAGGAGTCAAAGCCATGGAACATTTTCAAGGCTCAATACAATGTTGGTGATGTTGTAATCGTTAAGATCAGAAATGTTGAAACATACGGCGCGTTTGCAGAAATCATTCCGGGCGTTGACGGTCTTATCCACATCAGCCAAATTGCTGACAGAAAGATTGAGTCCGTTGCAAGCGTACTTAAGAAGGGCGATTCTGTATCTGCTCTTATTAAGGAAATCGACGACGAAAAGGAAAAGGTATCACTTTCAATGAGAGCATTACTTGAGGATAATGCTGAGGAAGAGGTAGCTGAGGAAGTAGTTGAAGAGGCAGCTGAGGAAGTTGCTGAAGAAGTAGCTGAAGATAACGCAGACGAAGCAGCTGAATAATCTAAAATTTTATTAGCTTATATAACAAATACGCTCCAAGATTTCTTGGGGCGCATTTTCTATTCAAGGCTCCTTTTGGGAGGGTGCTGTCGCCAAAGGCAACTGAGGGAGAAAGCGAAAAGCTATCGCAATAAAAACAAACGCCACCGGATAAATACCGATGGCATTTTGCTATGTGTATATCACTTAGTTACAGCAACAACAAAGAATGATAGCGGCGATTACGATTACCCAAACGATCTCGTTGTCAAAAAGATTACATAAGCAGTTCATATTATTACCGTATTCCATAAGAAGAAATTATGAAAAAGTCCTTTTTAGATTTGAGAGAATTTGTTTTTTCCTCTCTGTTATAATAATATGTCGAATGTCAATTTAAGGTTACATAAAAAATTATCCTACTCAAATATCATAAGCTCAAATGTGACGGATTTATGAATATTAACTGAAAATAACCGTAAAATCCACACAAACTTGTGCAAATGTGCTAAACTGTAATTGACAAGAAAATGCGAAAGGAGAAAAACAATGAAACGCATAATATCTTTACTTTTAGTGCTTGCCACATTTTGCGCCTTGCTAATCTCCTGTAATAACGAAGCAAGCAAAAGCACAAGCACTGACACAATTCAAAACACAGACACCAATACCGACACAAATTCAGACACCAATACAGACACAAATAATAAAGATGAGCCATTGCACACGGATGATATTATAGATATTATCAATCCCGATAAAGAAGCAGATCCTGAAAAGAAATATTATTTTCAAAGACCTTATAAAAGCTTTTCAATGAGGTGGACAGACGAAGCGCGATTATGGGAATGGGATGAATTATCAACATTCGAAAAATATTCAATGATTAAAATTGGCGAAACAAAATATTTTTCTCAAGAGCGATTTATAAAAAAGGAATTGCTTGGCGATTATCTTGGTGAATACACCGCATTTGGCTATGAGCACGAATACTCATCGGATATCTTTGAAAATGAAACAAGCATAGAGCACACCGAGGCATTTAAGGTATATGAAATTAAGGATATATCAAAAAGCACTTGCGTAGCGGTTGAAATTAATAATAAGTATTATGTATATATGATAAGCGTAAGCGGTACACCAAAGCCAAAAACGCTTGGTG
>JAFQAM010000367.1 GCA_017416885.1 Clostridia bacterium
GTCTTGAAATTGAAAAGCGTCTTAATATAAGAGCATTTGACATTTACGGCCTTAGTGAAATTATGGGTCCGGGTGTTGCTTGCGACTGCGAATACCATAAGGGCTTACATGTATGCGAGGACCATTTCTATCCCGAGGTGCTTGACACAAAAACTCTTCAGCCTGTTGGCGACGGCGTTCTCGGCGAGCTTGCATTCACTACTCTTACAAAAGAGGGTATTCCTCTTATCCGTTACAGAACTAAGGATTTAACAAGCATTGACCACTCTGTATGCGAGTGCGGCAGAACAAGCGCGAGAATTTCCAAATTCAAGGGCAGAAGCGATGATATGCTTATTATCAGAGGCGTAAATGTATTCCCGAGCCAGATTGAGGCGGCTCTTTGTGAGCTTGATGAGGTTACACCTCACTATATGATGATTGTAGACAGAGTTAATAACCTTGACACTCTTGAGGTTCAGGTTGAATTAAATCCTAACTACTACACCGACGAGGTGAGAGTATTGGAGGCGCTTACAAAGAAAATTGCTCATACAATTCAGCAGGCATTGGGTATTAATGCTAAAATTAAGATTGTAGAGCCACAGACTCTTGTAAGAAGCCAGGGCAAGGCTGTTCATGTAATTGATAACAGAAAATTAATTTAAGGGAGAATTTACTATGTTTGCTAAGCAATTAACAGTATTTATTGAAAATAGAACAGGTCGTCTTTCAGAGGTTTTAAATGTACTTAAGGAAAACGGCGTTAACATTTTATCACTCAGTCTTGCTGATACTACTGAGTACGGCTTATTAAGACTTATTGTTGATAATGCTCCATTAGGCAAGGAAAAGCTTTCTCAAAACGGCTTCTCTTCACTTCTTTCAGATGTTTCAATTATTAAAATTCCTCATAAGGCAGGCAGCTTACAGGGACTTTTAAAGGTGATTGATGACAATGGCGTTAACATTGAATATATGTACGGTCTTTCAATTGAGGCTGATGATGCTTATATTGTATTGAAGTCATCAAACAGCGAAAAGGTTGACGCTATTTTAAGCGAAAACAAAATCGAAACAATTTCCTGCGATATGCTCGCTAAGATGTAATGATTATTGATTTTCACACGCATATTTTTCCCGACAAAATTGCAGATAAAACTATTAGCTATTTAATGGAAAAGGGCGGAATTCCGTCCTTTTCTAACGGAACTGCTTCAATGCTTATTAATAAAATGATTGAGGCTGATGTGGATATTTCGGTAGCACTTCCCGCTATGACTACGCCAAAGCAATTTGATAGCATAAATCATTTTGCTATGGAAATCAATGAAAGGTATAAGAATGAGAGCAAAAGAATTATTTCCTTTGCGGGCATTCATCCCGATTGTGAGGACATTGGCGGAAAAATGCGTTTTATTAAGGATAGCGGCTTTATAGGTATTAAGCTTCATCCCGATTATCAAGGCACATTTATAAATGATGAAAAATATGTCAGGATTTTAGAATATGCCAAGGAATACGATTTGGTTGCGGTAACACATTCAGGCGTTGACTGCGGCTTTTTGGGCGAGCCTGTAAAATGTACGCCTTCTCTTGTGAAGGATTTAATTAAAAAAGTGCCTCACAGCAAGCTTGTTTTAGCGCATATGGGCGCTAACGAGATGCACAATGAGGTTATAGATGCGCTGTGCGGTCTTGATGTGTATTTTGATACCGCATATGTATTGCGTTTTATTGGGGAAGAAAAATTCAAGGAGATTTTAAAAAGACACGGCGAGGACAAAATTCTCTTTGCAACAGACACTCCCTGGAGTGATATTAAAAATGATGTTAACATAATTAAGTCCTTTGGACTTGATAAGAAAACAGAAAATAAGATTTTTTATGAAAATGCCAAGAGCTTACTTGGTATATAGGTGAATTATGGGATTTAATCAGAAAATGTACGGTCTTGGCAGCAAGCGTTCAATTATCCGTGAGATTTTTGAATACAGCAAGCAAAGAGGCGCGCAAATCGGTAGCGATAAGGTATTTGATTTCAGCTTAGGCAATCCAAGCGTGCCTGCGCCAAAGGAAGTAAATGAGACTATTAATGAGCTTTTAGCTACACAAAGCTCTGTATTATTACACGGTTATACATCTGCGCAGGGTGATGCTAATGTCAGAAAAGTAATTGCTGATAATATTAATGAAAGATTTAATGTGGGCATTACACCAAATCATATTTATATGACCTGCGGCGCTGCGGCTTCTCTTTCCATTTGCTTAAAATCGGTTATTGAGGAAAGCTCACAGGATGAGGTTATTGTATTTGCTCCTTTCTTTACAGAATACAGAGTATTTATTGAAAACGCAGGCGGAAAAATCGTTGTAAGTCAGCCTCTTGAAAAGACCTTTCAGGTTGATATTAAGGATTTTGAAAGCAAGATTAATGAAAATACAAAGGCGGTTATTGTAAACTCTCCTAACAATCCAAGCGGTGTTGTTTATTCTGAGGAAACAATCAAAGCGCTTTGTGAGGTATTAAAGAAAAAGAGCGAGGAATACGGCAAGGTTATTTATTTAATTGCCGACGAGCCATACAGAGAGCTTGTTTA
>JAFQAM010000368.1 GCA_017416885.1 Clostridia bacterium
ATGTAATTTGCTCCGTCCTTAGCAGTTAAGGTCAGCTTGTCTGTCTTAACAGTAATAGTCCTTGTTGCAGAATTATAGCTTACCTTAGCATTCCAATACATAGATGTGGAGAACTTTCTGATACCTACGAAGGTAGTATTATCTCTTACATTGATTTCGCCCGTAAACGGGCTTCCGTCTATATTTACATTCGGTCCATAGCTGCTTGCCGATGCAAACGACATCATCGAAAAGCAAGAAGCAACGAAAACAAAAATAAACACAAACGATATTATTTTTTTCTTCAAACAACCATCCTTTCTATTGTCAATTTGTGCAATCTTGCAAGAATTACACTAATATTCTAACATTGGAAAAGAAATATTTCAAGGAACAATATTTGGTAATTACAGACACATTCCCCATAAAAAAGAAACAAGCAGCCTGTTTTTAGGCAGCTTGTGTGTAAAAATATAGTATAATAACAGATAAATAAGCGCAGCAGATGCAATCTCAATAACTGTAAGCGCTCTACTCTCTATTAAGGTGAAGCTAAGTATTCCTCTTGAAATAAATGTTGCGCCAATAACACAAATTAAAGGTATAATAACCCACCTGAAAACAGGCGTTTTAATTCCCGTTATATTTAATAGCCTTAAAATACTAAAGGTCGCATTAATCAGCTCAGTTGCAAAAATAACCGTCACATATCCGTAAATACCGTAAATTGGCAATAATACAACAATTAAAATCACACTTAAAAGCGAATCTAAAATGTTTACTCTCATTGAATAAACCTGCTCGCCAAGCCCCTTTAGCATGCTGTCAACGCTTCCGTCAAGATACATTAAGGGAATAAGCGGAGCAAGCAGCCTTATAAACTCACCTGCCTCACGGTTGCCATATAAAAATATACCGATTTCATACGAGTAGCAAACAAAAACGCCGCTAACACCAATCGAAAACAACAGAGAAAGACTGAAAACTCTTGCAACAATGCTTTTTATCCTCTTATAATCCTTTTGCGCCATACTTGAAGAAAGCTCAGGCACCAAAAGAGAGGAAAATGCGCCTAAAATAGCCGACGGAAAAAGCAAAACAGGAATAACCATTCCGTGTAATATGCCATAAGAGGATAGAGAAGCAGAGGAGTCAAGACCGTACCTTTTTAATCCCCAAGGAATCGCAAGATGCTCAACCGTAGAAAGCGCGCTTCTTACATAAGCGCTCACACCAATAGGCAACGCAATCGGTATGACCCTTGTTTCACTTCCCTTTATGTCTAAACACTCCTTATCTTTAACTAAAAAACACCCTTTTTTAGACACATCCCCCACTGTTTTTGCGTTTTTTCGATAATGTCGCTTTCTGTCAATAAAATACAGTGTTCCCGATACAATTACGCACACTCCCTCGCTTAAAGCGCCACCTGCAACCACCGCAATACAAGCATATTCAAGTCCGGCGGGCGCAATTGTCATCAGCAAAAAGCTAACCACACCGATTTTTGCCCCTTGCTCACAAAATTGTACAATTACATTCTTATAAACGCGCCTGACCGCGCAAAAATAGCCGTTTAGCGCACTTGATACCGAAATCGGTATAAGACTAAATGACATTAATTTTAACGATGGCACAGTCCTTATATCCCCAAGCAAATATTTGCCAATATTATCAGCGCTTATAAATAAAATCACCGTCGCCGTAGCGCTGAAAATCAAACAGTAAAAAAGCGCGTTTTTCATTATCCTTTTTACACAAAGATTGGACCTTGTGTCAAAATAATCGGTATTTTCATAAGGCAGAGAAGCAGAAACAAGTCGCACCACTGCCGTATTTATCCCCGAAGTCGCAAAGGTGATCGCAAATCCGTATATACCACCCGTCAAGGTAAGCAGCCCCATTGCCTCACTGCCGATTTTAGCAGACACATATACATTAAAGCTCACCGACACAGTACGCATAATAAGCGACACACAGGAAAGCAGAAGCGCATTAAATAAATATTTTTTCAGCCTGTTAATTTCTATCACCACACAATCACTAAAATATATGATTGCAAATCAAAAAAATATGC
>JAFQAM010000369.1 GCA_017416885.1 Clostridia bacterium
AGCTCATTTGATACTGATTTTGCAAAGTCCTCGCTATCTGTAACTAAAACGGCGCTTGCCATTTTATCGTGCTCGGCTTGGGACAGTAAATCTGCGGCTACATGCTTTGGATTACAGGTGCTATCTGCTACGATTAAAATTTCGCTTGGTCCTGCAATCATATCAATTGCAACCTTACCGAATACTTGCTTTTTAGCCTCGGCTACGAATGCATTGCCCGGGCCTACGATTTTGTCAACCTCGGGAACGCTTTCGGTTCCGTATGCAAGGGCGGCAACGGCTTGCGCGCCGCCTACCTTAAATATTCTGTCAACGCCTGCGATTTTAGCGGCGGTTAAGATATTTGGATTTACCTTGCCATCCTTTGACGGTGGTGTTACCATTACAATTTGTGAGCAGCCTGCGATTTTGGCAGGGATGCTATCCATTAAAACAGTTGATGGATATGCGGCTGTACCTCCAGGCACATAGAGTCCTACTCTTTCAATAGGTGTAACCTTTTGTCCTGTTACAATTCCATCCTTTTCGCTTATGATAAAGCTATTTTTAACCTGTCTTTTATGAAATTCACGGATGTTTTCGGCGGCTTCCCTGATAACCTCAATAAAGTCCTTATCGGCAAGCTGAAAAGCTTCGTCTATTTCCTCACTTGATACTTCAAGAGATTTTAAATCAACCTTATCAAACTTTTTTGAATATTCAAGGAGCGCTTTATCTCCGTTTTGTCTTACATTTGCAATTATATCGGTTACGATGCCTTCAACATTTGATGCTATATTATCTCTTGCAAAGATTTCGCTATTTGGCACCTCGCCGTACTTATATATTTTAATCATTTGCTTCTACCTGTTCTTTTAAGCTTTTATTGATTTTTTCTATTTCCTCTGTTTTAAACTTAAAGCTTGCTTTATTTACAATTACTCTTGCTGAAATCGGAAGGAATTTTTCCACAACCTCTAAGTTGTTTTCCTTAAGTGTTGTGCCTGTCTCGACTATATCAACGATTACATCGGATAGGTCAAGGATTGGCGCGATTTCTATTGAGCCATTGAGCTTAATAATATCAATATCACGGCATTTTGATGCGTAATATTTTTTTGCTATATTTACAAACTTTGTAGCAACTCTGAGTGTTTTATCGTTGTTATCGTAAAAGTCCTTTTTAGCTGCTACTGCCATATGGCATTTGCCCATATTTAAGTCAAGCGTTTCATATACATCAGGCTCGTATTCAAGCAAGATATCCTTGCCGCAAACTCCGATATCGGCTGAGCCTCTTTCTACATATATGGAAACATCTGAGGGCTTTACCCAGAAGTATCTGACTCCCTTTTCCTTGTTTTCAAATATGAGCTTTCTTGAATTTTCCTTGATTGACGGACACTCATAGCCTGCTTTTTCAAACATTGCGTAAACCTTTTCGCCAAGGCGTCCCTTTGGTAATGCTACATTAATCATTTTTACGCCTCCTTTGAAAGGTCTATCAGCTCTTTATATCTGAGCTTTGACGGAACTGACTTCTGAACGCTTACGCTTTTTCCGTCAGCCACTAATTCTTGTACCCTTTGATTTAAGCTTGATATATCGGTTTTATCTGTATATAGAAGTAATACATCAACATCGTATTCCTTAGCGCTTTTTTGGATAGATTCAAGTAAATCAAGGTATAATGCGAAGCCTATGCCCTTTGATTTTCTGCCCATTCTTTCCATCAGCTTATCGTAGCTTCCGCCGAATAATACTGTTTCCGGAACTCCGTCTAAGAAGCCGTTGAATACTACTCCGTTATAGTAATTCATATCGTTTACAAGTGAAAAATCAAGACGGATTTTTGCTTGATATTCTGTTTTTGCAAGCAGGCTACATAATGCTTCAAGCTCGTTTACGCATTTTGTAAATTCGGTATCTACATTAATTTCCTTAAGTCTTGCAATTACTGCGTTTGGATTTCCGTACATTGATACAAAATCCTGAAGTAATACTGCGTTTTCAGAATCTATACCGTATTTTTCGCAAATTGACGCAATTTCGTGGGCGTTTTTTTGCTTGATACAGGTCATTATTTCTGCTCTTGCGCTTTCGTTAGAGGTGATTTTATTTAGCATAGCATTTAAAATGCCAAGGTGTGAAATATCCAATATAAAGCTATCGGATATAGCAGCCAAGCTTTTTGCAGAAAGATATACAACCTCGTAAACATCGTAGATATCAAGATCGCCTATGCATTCAAGTCCTGTTTGCATAATTTCCTTAAATTGCTTGGTTGTCCCCCAAATTCTATAAACATTTTCGTTATAGTAAACCTTTTGCTTACAGCCTGTTTCATCTGTACTGTTTTTGATAATTGACAATGTTACATCAGGCTTTAATGCAAGCAGCTTTCCGTTTGTATCGTTAAATGTAATAACACTGTCGCTAACTAAAAAGTCTTTATTTTTCACATACAAATCGTACTCTTCAAATTTGCTCATTTTATACGGTAAATACCCATATTTTCCGTATAAAGCGCGAAGAGTCAATATCGCTCTTTCATCATCCTTTAAAAACTGACTGTTTAACATTTACTTATCCTCGTTTAATCTATCTAATACAATATTATAGCCACCGTTTCCGTATTCTAAGCATTTATTAACTCTGCTTATCGTGGCTGTGCTCATTCCTGTTTCCTTGCTAATGTCAGCATAGTTTACGCCTGCTCTCAGCATTTTTGCCGCCTTTAAGCGCTGAGCTATTTCAAGTATTTCCTTTATTGTGCAGGCGTCCTCAAAAAAGCTATAGCATTCCTCTACTGTTTTTAGCGAAAGTATTGCTTCAAAAAGCGCGTCTACATCTTTATTTTTTAGTTTTTTCATTCTCTCTCCTAAAAGGTTAAGTTTACTTTAGCGTAGTAAAGTGCTAAAGTAATGGTACTATTATAATACTTTAGTATGCTAAAGTCAATAGTAAATTTAAGTTTTTTGTAAATAAATATATTAAAAATTACGGTATTTAATTGGTGAGTTGCCTGATTACACCTCATCCGTCTGATTTGCACGCACCTTCCCCTCCGAACAAAGGGAAAGGCTAATTAAAACGCATTAAAAATCCGTACTGTGTGCGGATTTTTAATGTTATTATATTGCGGCAATAACCTCAACCTCACAGAGCGCGCCTTTTGGTAAGTCCTTTACGGCTACGCAGCTTCTTGCCGGCTTTTCTGTAAAGTATTTTCCGTAGATTTCGTTAAATTTTGCAAAATCGTTAATATCGGCTAAAAAGCAAGTTGTTTTAATTACATTTTCAAAATTGGTGCCTGCTTCCTCTAAAACTGCTTTTAAATTTTGCATAACCTGTTCAGTTTGCTCGCATATATCCTTGCCGTCGATATTTCCTGTTTCGGGATTTATGCCGATTTGACCTGAGGTAAACAGCATACCGTTAAACACGATTGCCTGTGAATACGGTCCTATTGCCTGTGGCGCTTTATTTGTTGCTATTTTTTTCATAGTTAGTTCCTCTTTATAATAATTTGAAGCCGAAGTCAATTAATGCTTTCTTGATTGTATCGATATGCTCGTAGTTTCTTGTTTCAAGCATAATTCTTAGGTAGCATCCGTTTACATCAGAGCCCTCGTTTGCTCTTTCGTGATGCACGGAAATTACATTGCCGCCAAGGTCAGCGATAATTCTTGATACATTTTTAAGCTGTCCCGGCTTGTCGGCAAGCTCTATCATAAGCTGACATGTTCTGCCTGACATTAAAAGTCCTCTTTTAATTACCCTTGACAGGATAGTAACATCAATATTACCGCCTGAGAGCACGCAAACAACCTTTTTGCCCTTAACATCAACCTTATTAAACATAGCGGCAGCGGCAGCGATTGCGCCCGCGCCCTCTGTTACAAGCTTGTGCTGCTCCATTAATGCTAAGATAGCGGCTGAGATTTCGTCATCTGTTACTGTTACGATTTCATCAACATATTTTTGGCAGATTTCATATGTAAGATCTCCCGGCTTTTTAACCGCGATACCGTCTGCGATTGTTGATACGCTTGAAAGCTCCTCAATTTCGCCATCCTTGATGGAGTTATACATTGACGGCGCGCCGCTTGCCTGTACTCCGTAAACCTTTACATGCGGATTAATTGTTTTAATTGTGTACGCAATACCTGAAATAAGTCCGCCGCCACCGATTGGTAC
>JAFQAM010000370.1 GCA_017416885.1 Clostridia bacterium
AAATAACGCCTTGGCTGATGCCAAGGCGTTATTTTCATTCTATTTCGCAATGCTCTATTGCATAATCTAAAAGCAAATTAATTAGCTCATTTCTTGAACGGTTTGTTTCCATTGAAAGCTTGTTCAATTTTTCGGTTGTTTCGTCAGTTATTCTTATGGAAAAGGTTTTATATCCGTCTTCGCCCTTAAGTCTTTTTTTAATCACTAATTTTTCTTCCATGTTATCACCTCTATACCAATTATATATTGACATTTTGGATAAATATATGTTATAATTTATAACATAAAATATAACAGGAAGTATTTAACATGAATTGTGTCTATTACAAGTCAGCTACAAGCATGTGCGAAGTCGCAGATAACAGCATTGATTTGATTATTACCTCACCGCCGTATTTTAATATAAAGGATTATTCAAAGGACGGATATCAGCTTGAACAGCACTCGGTAACAAACGCAAATGATTTGGGAGCATATGCAACCTTTAAAGAATACATAGATGCGCTTTTAATTGTTTGGAAGGAATGCGAAAGAGTTTTAAAGCCAATAGGAAAGCTTTGAATTAAAGTGCCTTTAATGCCTATGCTAAAGAAAAACTTAAGCACTCATTATAACCGTGATATTTTTGATATTCAAAGTAGTATTCAAAACTCAATTTTAAGCGGAACAGGTTTGTTTTTATTAGATATTTACATATGGAATAGAACAAATTCTTCAAAAAAGCTGATGTTTGGAAGCTATCCCTATCCAAGAAATTTTTATGCTCAAAATACAACAGAATTTATAACGGTATATGTTAAAGACGGAAAGCCTCAATATACACCTAAAAGCATTAAAGACAAAAGCGCATTATCACAAGAGGAGTGGCTGCTTTATACAAAGCAAATTTGGGACATTCCTATCCCAAACAAAAATGATTTAGCATTTGGAAAGCACTCCGCTATTATGCCTGAGGAAATACCATATAGGTGTATAAAGCTATATAGCTGTATTGATGATGTTATTTTAGATCCGTTTGCCGGAAGCGGCACCACACTAAGAGTAGCAAAGCAATTGGGACGCAATTATCTTGGATATGAGCTATACGAAAACTACAAGGATATAATTGATAAAAAGCTTAATACGGTGAAAAGAGGTGAGCTTCTTGGAAATTAATAAAATTTATCACGCAGATGTTATGAGATTTTTAGAAGCTTTACAGGATAATAGTATTGATTTAGCAGTTGTCGATCCTCCGTACAATTTGAATAAAGGCGATTGGGACAGCTTTAAAACTGAGCAGGAATATTTCGATTTCACATTTCAATGGTTAAGCTTATTAATAAAAAAGTTGAAAATTAATGGCTCTTTATATTTATTTAATACAGCATATAATTCTGCTATTATTCTTGATTTTTTAAAGGATAAGGATTTAATCTATAAAAATTGGATAACTTGGTATAAAAAGGACGGCTTTAGCGCAACAAAGAAAAAATATGTTAATACGCAAGAAACTATTCTTTTTTATACGCGTTCAAATAATCATATATTTAATTATGACGACATAAGGCTTCCCTATTCTTCAACGGATAGAATTGCACATGCTGTAAAAAAAGGAATATTAAAGAATGGGAAACGCTGGTTTCCAAATCCGAACGGAAAGCTTTGTAATGATGTTTGGGAGATAACTTCCCAACGACACAAGGAAAAAGTAAACGGAAAGGTACAAACGCTTTCACATCCAACAGTTAAGCCCTATGAAATGATAGAAAGAATAATAAAGGCAAGCAGTAACGAGAATGATTTGGTTTTAGATTTGTTTAGTGGCTCGGGAATGACAAGTATAGTTTGCAAAAATCTAAACAGAAAATTCATAGGATGTGAATTAAACGAAGCTTATATTTTAAATTTAGAAGGGCTGGGATTTGAAATTGGTAGATTATAAATACTTATTGCAGATTGAACAGGTTTCAAAAAATAACAGATTTATAGATTACATAATTGACAGAGTAAGCTCCAACGATTACAGAGGATTTCAATGCTCTCAACATAATAGATTAACCTTTGAATATTTTTCGACTTTAGTAAAAATAATTTATAAAATCGCAAAGGACTCTGTTTTTGATATACATGTTGGTGACGACAACGGAATTCTGCAATCAAATGCATATACATATTATGAAATAGTAGATGAAATCAAATTGGCGATTGGAAAGGGTACTATAAATTCCGTTAAGAAAAATACCTTTCCCGATATTGCGCGAATGGGCTTTTTAAACCGATATGATAAATACGGAAACAAAATTGATGAAGGCGCAGGGCGCTGTGGCGTTTATAGTGTCGGTCTGTCAAAATTAGGAATAAAATTTGCTATTTCTAATACCTTTGAGCAAATAAAATTATTTACAGAAGGAATTGATATTTTAACAAAAAATACAGCTTCTGAGCTTGTAGAGCTGCTCTATCTAAATGATTATGGCATAGACTATATTGATATTATAGAATATATGTATATTCTATCAGATGACAGACAGCATATAACTACGAATGACAAGCTACTTCTTTTGCTTGAATATAGAAGATTATCCGCTTTAGAAAAAGAACAAATCACTCGCGCTTTGCAAAGCTTTTGCAATCCAAGCAATCGAAAATTTTTAGACAATAAAACGCCTTTGCGCGATTATAGCAATTGGAAAAATGAAAGTCAACAAATTTTTGGTTTACTTGCTAATTCTACATTTTTTAAGGTTGAAAATAATAAGCTTATTTTAAACACGGGAAATTACGGAATTTTTGATGATCAAGCGCAAAGAGGTCAAAAAGCAAAAGCGGATTATTTCAAGCAACACGGTGTAAAAAAATGTATTGGTTATGACTTGCATCACATCATCCCTTTTTCAAGAGCAGAAAACAAAAAAGACGCAACTTATATTGATAATTTCAAAAATTTGATTTATTTGAAGGATGAAAAGCATTCAGAATTTACTATATCAGGCAGTAAAAATGTTATTTTAAAATACACTACACAAAATCCAACACTGCTATTTATGAATTTTGATGATAACTTTATAATGGTTGATATAAATACTGATGCACTTTTTTCAAAAGATTTGCTCCCTTCCGTTAAGGAATATAATGAGTTTTTAATTAAAAAGTTTTACTTAAAATAATAAATAACGCCTTGGCTGATGCCAAGGCGTTATTTTATTGGGAGTCGGTTTTATATTTTGAGGCTTGGAGATTGAACATTGAGGCATATTTGCCGTTCAGGCGAATCAGGTCGTCGTGGCTGCCGTTTTCTATGATTTTGCCGTTTTCAAGCATATAAATCATATCCACATGGCGTGTGGTAGAAAGACGGTGCGTGATAAAGACAACTGTTTTTCCCCTTGCGTTTTTATCAATGCCCAAATTCAAATTATATTCTGCGATTGGATCAAGAGCGCTTGATGGCTCATCCATTACGATAAGCTCGTTATTGTGCGCAAATACTCTTGCTATGGCAATCTTCTGGCTTTCGCCTCCCGATAGCTCTGTGCCCTCTTTATAAAATTCCTTTGTAAGCTCCGTATCTATTCCATTCGGTAATGCTTCAAGCTTTTCATCAAAGGTGCTATCCTTTAATGCATCAAGCACTGTTTGCTCTTTTTCGGGAGTGTAAATATCTGCAAGCACATTTTCCGCAACGGTGGCAGCAAACACCTTATAGTCCTGGAATACTGCTCCGATTTTTTCGCGAAGCATATCAAGTCTGTATTCCTTAATATTTACTCCGTTTATTAAGATTTCGCCCTCTGTTACATCATAAAGTCGCATCATAAGCTTTGTTATGGTGGTTTTTCCTGCTCCGTTATAGCCAACTAATGCAATTCTGTCGCCTTTATTGATTTTAAAGCTTACATCCTTTAAAGCATAGACGGTTTTTGCTTCATCATCCTTTGCGTTTTCTTCCTTAACCTGATATGCGAAGGTCACATTTTTAAATTCAATAGATTCAAATGTATTAAGCTCCTTATCGCCCGAAATAATTTTGCTTTCGGTTTCAAGGAATTTTCTGACCTTATCGGCAAAAACGGATTGCTTATTGATTTGAGCAAATCTCCATTGAAGCTCAGAAAACATACTGCGCATTTTGTTGGCTGAAATTATTGCTATTGCAAAGCCGCCTATAAGTATTTCGCCTGTAACCATTAAATGATATGACATAAACAGAATGATAAATAAATTCTCTGCTACATGAAGAATCGTGCCGATAATATTAAGAAGCAAAAATTCCTTTTGCTGCTTTATTGTAAGTCTGCGCTTTTCAAGATAATTCTTTTCAAGCTCGCTTTTCATATTCTCGTCAATTCTTGTTAAGCGGATTTCCTTGGCATAGTCGGCAAGTGAGAAAAATCTGCTGATATACCAATCCTTGCCCCATATTTTAGAGAACAATTTTTCGTATTTATACCAAATGCCGTTTTCTATAATGCGAATTACCATTGTTAGAATTGAAAAGCCAAGAATTACAACCGCTACGATTGGATCAATATTTATAACAACACTGAAAACAGATACAGATGCAACTAAGCATCTTATAATTTCCGCAACGGTATCAACTGTATTCATAATGCTTTTATCACAGGTTTGCATTGAATAAACATAGTCGTTATAAAATTCAGGGCTATCATAGGATGAGAGGTCAATTTCCGAAGCTTTTATGAAAAATCTTTTATGTAAATCTCTTATAAAGCGAAGCTTGTGCTTTGGATTATACTGCTTCCAATGATATGAATAGAATAATTGATATACTGCAAAATATATTGCCATTATACCGATTTTCCAAAGGATCTCCTTAAAGTCCTCGTTTCTGTCAAGGGCGTTAAGGATTTCGCTTGTTAAAAATACTGTAATACCGTGGTTAAGTCCCGTTATAAAGCCCATAACAAGACGCATTATACAAAGTCCCGGTGCTGATTTGAAGGCGGTTTTTAAAATAAATTTATTATTTTTCAAGGATTGCTTAAATGTTACTTTTTCGTTATTATTCATTGTCGCTCTCCTTTCCGTCCTCTAAATCCACATAGTTTTTGGCTTGCTTTCTGAACATATCGGCATATTTGCCGTTTAATTTCATTAGCTCGGCATGGGTTCCGCTTTCAACTATTTCGCCTTGCTCAAGCATATATATTCTGTCAGCAGATACGGCGCTTGATAAGCGGTGAGATATGAAAATCATTGCTTTTCCCTCGCCTGCCTTCATCATATTGTTATACATTTCATTTTCTGCGACGGGATCAAGGGCGCTTGACGGCTCATCAAGGATTATAAACGGAGCATTTTTCACAAATGCGTGGGCAATAGCAACCTTTTGAGCCTGACCTACGGATAAAACTGCTCCGTCCTTATCAAATTCCTTGGTCAGCATAGTATCAATACCGTTTGGAAGCTCCATTATGCGTTCATATGCTCCACTGTTTTTAAGCGCTTGAATAATTTTTTCATCGTCTCCCTCTTCTCTTGGGCGCATAAGAACATTTTCAGCCACTGGCAACGATATGGTTTTAAAGTCCTGAAAAACAACACTGAACATATCGCGATATTCCTTAAGCTTTAAATCCTCAAGGCTTATGCCGTTAAGTGATATTTTTCCCTCTGTGGGATCATAGAGCCTTAAAAGCAGCTTAATAAGCGTACTTTTTCCTGCTCCGTTATGTCCTACTAATGCAATTTTTTCATTTTTACCAATTTCCATGGA
>JAFQAM010000371.1 GCA_017416885.1 Clostridia bacterium
CACTGGAGAAGGCTTTAGAATCCATACGAAAGAATGATTATTCACTCCGAGGTTCAAGGCATCGAGGGTGTTTCTACTCACTCTGTTGGCTACGATGAAAACCGTAAGATTGTTATTTCTGTTGAGGGCTTAAAGAAAAAGCCATACAAGAAAAATAACAATAATAGCAATAACAACAACAACTAAACAGTAAATAATGCACTCATTGCTCTTGCTTTGAGTGCTTATTTTTGTTTTACTACACCTCATCCACCGCAAATGCGGTCCCCCTTCTCCCCCTGGAGAAGGCTTTAGAATCCATACGAAAGAATGATTATTCACTCCGAGGTTCAAGGTATCGAGGGCGTTTCAACTCACTCTGTTGGCTACGATGAAAACCGTAAGATTGTTATTTCTGTTGAGGGCTTAAAGAAAAAGCCTTATAAGAAAAATAACAATAACAACAATAATAACAACAACTAAACCGTAAATAATGCACTCAAGGTTTTTACTTTGAGTGCTTATTTTTGTTTTACTACACCTCATCCACCGCAAACGCGGTCCCCCTTCTCCCACTGGAGAAGGCTTGGTAAGATAATAAAATTAACCGCTTAAACAGTTCTGCTTTAAGTGGTTTTTATT
The DNA here is from genome assembly GCA_017416885.1 of Clostridia bacterium. Taxonomy (GTDB): domain Bacteria; phylum Bacillota; class Clostridia; order Oscillospirales; family CAG-272; genus RGIG2000. The sequence goes on from JAFQAM010000371.1 coordinate 622, forward strand.
TGACTTTTTTGCATATATATGATACAATATGTAATAGAGTAAATTTTGCGAGGTAGATATGGTAGAGGATCAAAGGCAGCGGATAACTGATGAAAGCATAAGACACCAAATTATGCAAGATCACAAGCCCAATTTAAATAGATGTATTTTTTGCTTCTTTGTTTTTGTTGTCGGCTCTCTGATTTTATACGCAATAAACATTGATAAATATACGCTCGTTATGGTTTTATACTGCATTTTATTCATAATTTGTGGCGTTTTAATACCTATAAATTACATTATCTTTTATAACCGTGTAATAAAGCAAGGCAATTTCTTCGTAACGGAAGAGGTATATGTTGATTATTCGGCAGAAACGGTTAAATGGTATCCAAATGACGGTATATTGATTTTCAATTATGCCCGCTATAAAAATTTTAAAAGAGTTGACAGATTAACCAACACCGAAAGGGATTCACTTGCAAAGGACAAAACATTCTATGTTGTGCGCTCCTGCTTTGGAAGGCATACTATTCTTCGCATTTATAACAAAAGGTCATATAGATATGATGTTTAACAAAACAAGCCAATTCCGTATCAATGCCCGTTAATGATTTAGACGGTTATTTATTTGACTTTTTATGCGATTATGATACAATATGTAATAGAGTAAATTTATGTGAGGCAAACTATGATAGAGGATCAAAGAATTGTTTTGACGAGAGAAAACATATACGATGAACTAAACCAAAAACTAAATTTTGGAGATATTTTAATTATATTAGTAATTGTTTGCTTTACTTATTTTGCAGTAGGTATTTTTCAGCCCGTAAAAACACTTCTACGCATTTTACTTACCGTTTTCTATATTGTTTCAATCATTATTGAGATTCGTGAATATTTAATAAAAAAGGACGGCAAATTTGAAATTACAGAGGATAGAATTGTATCTGTGGCTAAAAAGCGTTTTGATATTGAAGCTCGTGCTACCCGTCTTGGCGAAAGATATATCGTCACCTTTGAAAGCTTCGGTCCTGCCCTCATATCAAAAAGGGATTTAGGGCGGTTTTCCATAGGCGACAAATATTGCCTTGTGGCAATCAAACCGTTTTTTAAAAAGAAATTAATACGATTTTACAGTTTGAACAAGTACAACTATGTTGGCATTAAAAAGCAGTAGTAAATTTTTGCGAGGCAGTTATGGTAGAGGATCAAAGACAGGTAATAACAGATGATTGGATAAAAAAACAACTTACAGACAAAAGAAAACATCTTTTGATTTGTTTATTATTATTAAGCATCATTCTTGTTATTGTTTCAATTTTTCTCATATCGGACATAAACGATGCTGTGTCAATTATTATCGGCGTGGCTGTGCTTGTCATTTTTATTCCAATTGCTCTTTATGATTTGATTTTTTATCTTTATGTGATACAAGGAAAGCATTTTTATATTATTGAAGATACTTTAGAGGATATAAAATACGATGTTATAGCATTTGGCGCAAGAGAAAACGGATTTGATTCCGCATTAAAGCATAGATTAACCTTTAAAAAAATTAAAAAAGTATTTGTCAGCGCAAAAAGCCGCAATTATAAAATCGGTGACACATTTTATATTGTAATTCCTATGTGGATAATCAAAAATCCAATCGCATTGTATAATACTGAATATTATTCTTATAGAAGCAATTAATGTAGCCTTACGGGAATATGTTCTTTTGTTTGACTTTTATGTATATATGATACAATATGTAATAGAGTGAATTTTGCGAGGTAGTTATGGTAGAGGATCAAAGACAAAAATTAACTGATGAGACCATTAAGCAGCAGCTTATAAGACAATATCAGCCAAAAATACCTATGTGTGTATTTATAATCGTTATTTGTGTAGCGTTTTCACTTATCACAAACGCAGTTATAGGATTTGATTGGGATGTGTTTTTTGCTTGGTATGTTCCTGCTTCTTTTATTTTTTCTCTTGCTCTTAACTACATTATTTTCTTTAATGTTGTTATCAAGCGCGGAAGCTTCCATGTAATAAAGGACACTCTGATGGACTACAAGCGAGATGTGGTGCGCTGGTATCCCTTTATACATATTTTCAGATTCACTCTTGGCTATAATTTTATTTTCAAAAGAATCGGTTTAATATTTATACCTCAACGCTCAGTCAGTTATTTTAACAAGGACGATTCATTCTATGTTGTAAGATCTGATTTTGGCAAGCACAGGGCTCTTCGCGTTTACAATGCGAGCTCATACAACTATAACGATAAATAAAAAAATATGCACCTCAAAAGTGTCTAACCTTTGGGGTGCATATTCTTTTTAGTTTATTATTTGTTTTCGAGTAATGTAACGATTTTCTTTAAAAGGTCCTCTGCTGTTGGATTTGCTTCTCTTTCAAGGCGAGCATCTTCAGCGGCGGCTGCTTCCTCTTGCGCTTTTGCTTCAGCTTCCTTTTCTGCCTTAGCATCAAGATATGCTTTTACGGCTTCCTTGTCGCGTAAGGAAATACCGTTTGCTTTAAGCTCGTTTTTAACCTCTTTTGAAAGGCGCTTGCCCTTTGCTTCTGCGTTTTCTTCCTTAATTCTATTGATTGTTCTGACGATAAGGAATAGAACAAGTGCGGTGATTAAGAAGTTGATAATTGCATTGATGAGTGAGCCCCAATCAATATAGATTGAGTTTGCAAGGTCAACAACCTCGTTGCCCGCTTCGTCAAGCATTGTAGCCTTTGTTAAGAAGGTAAATAGCTCGCTAAGCGCATTCTTGCCCAAGATTAAGGCTAAGAACCAGTTGATGATTGGCTTTAATACGAAATTACTTACACCGTTTACAATTGCGGTAAATGCTCCGCCGACGATAACACCGACAGCCATATCAAGCACATTGCCACGGGTAATAAATTTCTTGAATTCTTCAAAAAACTTTTTCATAAAACTCTCCTGTTTATTTTATTTTTACAATTTAATTATACATTCTATATTTTGTTTTGTCAAGTGGTAATGTTATTTGTCGTTTTTCAGGTAAGATGTGTATTTTTTTAATGCTAAAGCAGCAAATACGGCGCCTATAATGCACACACCTATCCACGAAAGCACAGTTGCGCTCCAGCCGAAAGATTCGGACACGATTGCGATACCGTACATTGAAATTGATGCGCCTATGTATGTACAGGCGTTACAAAGTCCGCCAACGGTTGATGCTCTGCCTGTTTTTGCGAAGCGTCCCGGCACGCAGGAAATAAGTAAAAAGTTACAGGAATGCATAAATGCGCAAACAATACAAGCAAGCAGCAAGCATAAAATTCTGCAAGATGAATTGTTTACATTAATCAAAAAGCACATAGGAATACAAAGCGCAACCGACATACCGAAAAGTATCACCGAGCCTCTTACCTCGTTATTGAAAACCTTACCCTTATGTATTGCGCGCACGGCAAACAGACTTATAATTGAGAAAATCGGTAAGACAACAGAGGCTAAAATTGAGCTTTCGCTTGATTGCTCAAACACCTCGCTATAAAGTGTGGAAAGCCAACCCTCAATACCGTCTCGCATAAAGCCCATAGCGATTATGCACACAAAAATCGGCAAGACTCCGTTTGACACAAGAATTTTCCAGATTGACATTTTTTCTGTATCATTTTTGGCTATTTCTTCTGTTTTTGCGGATGATGTGTCGATATTCGACGCTTTTTCAGGCAGAATTGCATTCATTGCAATCAAGAAAACAACGCCTGCGATTACGCAAAATACGGTTGAGGTATAGAATACCGCCTCCCATGACATTATAGAAATACAAAGCGGCGCATACAAATAAAGAACAACTGTGGAAACATGCGCGCCACAGGTCACTACTAAATTGGCGGTAACATATTTTTCGTGTGATAAATTATCAGACAGAATACGCACAATCGGCGGCCATAAAAGCGCTTGCGCAAAGCCGTTTACTGCCCACACAGGTATCATAAAATAGCCGTTTGGCATAAGCGGCAGCAATAAATTGCATACTGCTGATATCATAAGTCCCGAAAACATTAAATATTTAGGCTGAAGTCTGTCTCCAAGGTAGCCGCTTAAAAGCTGTCCCGCTCCGTAAAAAACAAACAGAGCTGTGCCCACAAGCCCCGCTATTTCCTTGGTCAGCACATCAGTATCGAGCATATTTACCATAACAACGGAAAATGTTTTTCTCGAAAAATAGCTTGCAAAGTATGCAAGTGTGCAAAGAAAAATCAGTCCCGTCTTGGAATATTTAGTTTTTACCATTAAATCATCTCCATTCAACGAAAGTATAATATCACAAGCTTTTCAAAAAATCAATAGAAAACGCATATTATATGCTAAATTATAGTTGTTCATATTCTGTTCTTTATGATTTAAAAAACACAGGGTTGACTATTTGGGGAAAGTGTGGTAGAATATTGAGGGTGTAGGATGTAGGATATAGGGTATACTTCTCATTTTGCGAAGCAAAATATATCGAATTTGCGAAGCAAATATATCGAAGCCGCAGGCTATATCGAATTTGCGTAGCAAATATATCGAGTGCGTAGCACATATTAGTGGTCAGTGGTTAGTTCTCATTTTGCGAAGCAAAATATATCGAATTTGCGAAGCAAATATATCGCAGTGTAGGAAATGGCGTCACGACATCCCGCGCTATATCGAATTTGCGAAGCAAATATATCGAGCGCGAAGCACATTTTATTCTGCGTAGCAGATAAGGACTTTACTGTTGATTTGGTAAAGTGACTTTATAATTATTACTTTGGTTGGATTATTATGGATATATTAATAAAAATATTAGTGTGCTTGCTTGCCGGTGTTGGCGCAGGCTTTGGCACAGGCTTTGCGGGAATGAGCGCTTCGGCGGTTATTACGCCTGTATTAATCGTGCTTTTGGATATTGATCCTTATACGGCGGTGGGAATTGCTCTTGCAAGTGATGTTCTGGCAAGCGCAGTCAGCACGCTTACATACAGAAAAAACAAAAATACAAGCATAAGAAAGGCTTATCCTCTTTTTGTATCGGTAATTGTGTTTACAATTGTGGGTAGCTTTGTGGGAACATACCTGCCCGACAAGGTTTTAGGCTCTTACAGTATGCTTCTTGCCGTATTTTTGGGTCTTAAGTTTTTGATCTGGCCTGTTACGGCTGATAAAAACCGTATGCACAGCCTTAACAAAAAGTATTTTATGCTAATGAGTGTAATCTCGGGCGCGGCGGTTGGCTTTGTTTGCGGATTTGTAGGCGGTGGCGGCGGTCTTACGCTTTTATTTGTGCTTACCGCATTTTTAGGCTACGAATTAAAGACGGCAATCGGAACAAGCGTATTTATTATGACATTTACCGCATTTACAGGCGCGGTTAGTCACTTTACAATGGTTCAAACCAAGCTCGACTATTTTGTGCTTTCCCTTTGTATTGTATTTACACTTGTATTTGCGGTTTTGGCTGCAAAAATTGCCAACAAGCAGGACCATAAAAAGCTTAACAGAATAGTGGGTATTGTGCTTTTGGTAATCGGTCTTGGATTAATTGCATTGGAGCTTATTAAGCACTGTTCCGTATAGTTCAAACAAAATTAACAAATCAACCTATGAATAACAAACACAGCTTGTGCGTTTTGCATATCTGTGTTTTTATTTTTCTATTGACATTAAATTATACTTGTGTTACAATATATTTACGAATATTATATATTAATATAAGGAGCTAAATCGGGCATGACTAAAAGAAGGCTTTTAAAAACAATTATTTTGATGATTGCTATATGCGCTATGGTTGTTTTATGCACCATTGCAATTATCGGAGCGACAGAAAATAAAACCTATACAGTAAACTATTATTCTAACGGCAGTGTTATGAAATCACTCACCTTTAAGGACGGGGAGAAGCACAAGGTTTTAAATACTCCGCTATCATCAGTAAGCGCGGATAAGCAATTATACGGCTGGTATGATGATACAGGTAAGTTTTATAAGGATATTCAAATCACTGTAAGCAAGGATTATAATTTCTATGAGGCTTACGGCTTGGTTGTCAAAAGCAAGGATGCTTTTGTAAAAGCAATCGCTTCTGCGGGCACATACATCCGCTTAGGCGCGTCAATGACCATTGACGAAAAGGTTATTTTACCCTCAGACGGTCTTATCATAATTGACTTAAACGGATACAACCTTAATGTTGTAAGCAAGGATGTGGCATTTGAGGGCAGAAACGCAAGCATACATATTATGAACTCATCAACCTCAGGCAACGGTAAGATTGCTCATACAGGCGAGGCTACCAACAGTGACCTTATGAATGCATCGCTGTTTCAGCTTTCACCGGGCGGCAGAAAGGGTGTTAATATTCACCTTTTCAAGAATGCAAATATTGAAACCAATGTCGGCTTATTTGATATCGTATCCGATTTAACTTATTCAAGATATACATATACCTTTGATGTTGAAAGCTCTGTAAAGGCTAACTTCCTTGTAAGAACATACGGCATTAAAAATGCAATGTTCAAGGTATATGATACAGCATATATCAATGTTACAGGTCAGTATGCTTTTGAGGACAGAGGCAACTGCAACGATATTAACCTTACCTATGAAATGTCAGGCGGTAAGCTTGATATTACAGAAAACACCTTTATGACAAATGAGCTGTCAAAGTATAATGTTTTCTTAACAGGCGGCAGCTTCAACAGAAGCCTTACGCATCTTTATTCCAACTATACATTCGTTAGCGACGGCGCTGACAGATTTAATCTGTTAAACTGCTTGCATAACGATATCGTTATCGGTATGACTGCTACCTGTGAGGAAGCAGGACAGGTAACATACAAGTGTACTCTTTGCGGTCTTACTCACACAGAGGACTCCAAGGCAATCGGTCACTCGGTTGTAAAGAGCCTTGCGCAAGAAGCTATTACAACTAAGGATGTAACTGAGCCCGGCTACTACGCAACTGTTTGCCAACGCTGCGGTAAGGAAGAAAGAGAGTATTTCTTCCCTGATCCTAAGGATGTTTATGTAACAGTTAAATTAAGAATGGATGACGGCACACCAAGAACGATCCGTGTTAAGTCAACTGATGTGTTCGGTGATAATGTGGGCGAAAGACTTCAGTCCTTCTCTACCGCATTCCTTGAATTCCAATACGGTGTAAAGCAATCTAACATTGTTTCAATTGAAATTCCTCTTGGCGTTAAGACAATTGCCGGCGGTATCGGTAATGACAGCACTCCTAAGGGACTTTTCTACAACAACAAGCACCTTGAGGAAATCATTCTTCCAATGTCGATTGAAAATGTTGAGGCGCACGCATTCGGTAATATTGATACGCTTGTAACAATTAAGGGTATTGAATATATTACAGGTAAGATTGATGCTTACGCATTCAAACAAAGCGCAAACACAAAGCTTTTCATCGAAAGATTTGAGACTAACGCAAAAACAATCGGCGAGCAAGCATTCTATAACATTACAATGACATCTCTTACATTTGGCGAAAATGTAAGCACAATCGGCTATAAGGCGTTCGGTCTTGACAGCTCAATTGAAAGAAAGCTTCTTGAAATCTTCGTTGAGGGTAACACTCACAACTCATATAATGGCGCTACATTAAGCAAGTATAATGCTGACTTTAAGCGCTTCTCATCAATTAGCAGCGGACATCAGTTTGACTCACTCGGTATGGTATATGTTGACCATAAGTTCATTATTGAGACTACTGCTCCTACCTGTCAAGAGGGCGGCTTTGACTTTATGAAATGTGAGTACTGCGGCGAGGAAAGAATTGGAAACGAAACCCAGCCAATTGACCATATTTATGTAACAATTGATCCCCCTGTAA
>JAFQAM010000372.1 GCA_017416885.1 Clostridia bacterium
ACGAATTTGCATTACAGGGACTTTATGACCTGCTTGTAGGCAGACAAAGGAAAAGCCTGAGGGCTCATACACCACATATCTATTTGAAAAGGGAATTGATAAAATTCTTAAAAAGGTAGGCGAGGAATGTACTGAGGTTATTATCGCAGGCAAGGCAGACGGTAAAAAGGAAACAATTTACGAAATTGCCGACCTTGCATACCATGTAATGGTATTAATGGTACAAATGGGCATCAGCGTTGAGGATATTCACAGAGAATTAGCATCACGCCATATCATTGACCATAAGGTAAAGCAGGAGAAAATGACTAAATGATAGTATCCACCTACCACGCCCATTCCATTTACAGTGACGGTAAAAATACACTTGAAGAAATGGTTCAAGCAGCCATCAAATGCGGAATGAAGGAAATTGGCTTTACAGACCACGCCCCAATGACATTTTATTGCGATTGGAGTATGGACGAAAAAGATGTTCCAAGCTATAAAAACGAGATTTTAGCATTAAAGGAAAAATACAAGGACCAAATTAAAATCTTTTTAGGTATTGAGCAGGACTATTATTCCGTAGATGCTGATCCCGATTATGAATTTATTTTAGGCTCTGTACACTATGTTTACAAAGACGGCGAATATTTGCCCGTAGATTTAAGCGCAAGCGCAATGAACGATTTTATAAATAAGCACTATAAGGGAGATGCATACGCATATTGTGAGGACTATTTCAAATTAGCAGGCGACATTTACGAAAAAACAAAATGTCACATCATAGGACATTTTGATTTAGTAACCAAGTTTAATGAGCGACTACCAATGATAGATATTAATAATCCCCGCTATGTAAAAGCATACACCGAAGCTCTGAATAAGCTTCTTAAATCCCCCGCAATTTTTGAAATCAACACAGGCGCTATCTCACGTGGCTACCGCACAACCCCATATCCCGACCGCAATATGATAGACATAATAGCCGCATCATGCAAGCCGTTTGCAATCTGCTCCGACACTCACAACACAGAAAGCGTCGCTTGCAACCTTGAAGATGAGCGCGAAAAGCTTGACAAAAAAGGCTATACCTATATTAAATCACTCAAAGAAATACTATAAACACAAAAAAGATGCTTCACACGAAGCATCTTTTTGTTATATGTAAATTAAAGTTAGCAAAAAGCAACCTTAGGTTGCTTGATAAAATGAACTGTTTATTGTATAATTTTAATGAAATTAAGAAAGGAAAAGCGATATGAAAATTTGTCCCGTTTGTAAAATGACAGTGGCTGAAGAAAACGAATGCCCAATTTGTCAAAGCACAATAACCTATGAGCCAATCATTGATTGCGAAAAAGAAAAATTAAAGCTTAATAAATATTTATTTTTATATTTATTAAAGCATTGTTGGTTTTCATTAGCCTGTCTTATGGCTGTAATTATAAGATTAATCGTCAAGCAACCTGTTTTTAATACATATTTTGCGTTAATCATTTTTTGTACTATTTCATCAATATTAATTTCATTATTTGAAAGAAAGCTGATAAAGCTTGTTCAGTGGAAGTATTCACTTAAATATGCAGTATATTCTGTTTATACACTGAAATTATTGTTCGGAATAATTGCCGTAATTTTCTCATTTATAATGTGGTAACAAAATCTCACTATGTATTGTAGTGAGATTTTTATATTGAAAAAGTATATAAAATATGCTAAAATCATTATATAAATCAACCAACGGAGAAAGCTATGTACGAACTAATTCAAGCAAGTGAAAATTGCTACTATATAGATTGCCCATCAAAAATAGGCATAATAAAAATAAACGATACAGATGTCTGCTTAATTGATAGTGGAAACAACAAGGACGCAGGTAAAAAGGCGCGCAAAATTTTAGATGCAAACGGTTGGACTCTTAAAATGATTTTGAATACCCATTCTCACGGTGACCATATCGGTGGAAATAAATATTTACAGGACCAAACAAACTGCAAAATCTACGCGCCTGCAATAGAATGTGACTTTACCAACCACACAATTTTAGAGCCTGCATTTTTATTCGGCGCATATCCGCCAAAGGAGCTTCGCCATAAATTTCTCGTGGCTGAGGAAAGCAAAGCTGAATACCTGACTTCCGATATTCTGCCAAACGGGATAGAAATAATTAATTTACCGGGGCACTTTTTTGATATGGTGGGCTTCAAAAAGGACGATGTAATCTATCTTGCCGATTGCTTATCAAGTAAAGCCACATTAGATAAATATCGCATAGGTGTGATTTATGATGTAAAAGCATATCTTGACACGCTTGAAAAGGTAAAAAATATGAAAGCCAAGCTTTTTATTCCATCCCATGCAGAAGCAACCGAGGATATAACAAGCCTTGCGCAATACAATATCGATACAGTAAACGAAATATCAAATAAAATCCTATCCATATGTAAAAATCCAATCACATTTGAAGCACTTCTGCAAAAGCTATTTGATAATTACAATTTGCAAATGAGCTTTGAGCAATACGCGCTTGTAGGTAGCACTGTAAAATCCTACCTTGTTTATCTGAAGGAAGAAAACAAAATAAATGCTACCTTTGAAAACAATCTACTTTTGTATCAATCAATAGAGGAATAATATGAAATCAGTATTAATAACAGGCGCTTACGGTGGAATGGGCAAGGAAACCACAAAGCTTTTAAGAAATCTTGGCTACCAAGTATTCGCATTAGATATCAAAACCGAAGAAATACCCAAAAATGTTATCCCGATAGAATGCGACCTGACATCAGAAGAATCAGTGATAAATGCATACGAAGCTGTAAAAAAACACACGGACAACCTATACGCAATAATCCACTTTGCAGGCATTTATATGCTTGACTCCCTTGTGGAAATGGATACAAATAGCTTTAAAAGAATTTTTGATATCAATGTAAACGGCGTATATCTTATAAATAAAATTTTCTTACCTCTTCTTAAAAAGGATAGCAGAATTTTAATTACCACAAGTGAGCTTGCCCCTCTTGATCCACTTCCATTTACAGGCATCTATGCTATAACCAAGAGCGCGCTTGATAAATACGCATACTCTCTCAGAATGGAGCTTCAGCTTCTTGACATCAAGGTATCCGTTCTTCGTGCAGGCGCGGTAAAAACCGATATGCTTGGCGCATCAACCACCGCCCTTGACCGCTTTTGCGAAAAAACACAGCTTTATTCCTGTAACGCAGCTCGCTTTAAATCAATTGTAGATAGTGTAGAAGCAAGAAATATCCCACCGTCAAATATCGCGGTAAAAGCGTTAAGGATTCTTAAAAAGAGAAGACCGAAATTTGCATATAGCATAAATCGCAACCCGCTTTTGCTGCTCCTTAATGTTCTGCCAAAGCGTATGCAATTATGGATAATTCGCCAAATTCTGAAATAAATCAAAAGCTCACCGCCGTTTAAAGCAGTGAGCTTTCTTTATGCTATCCGTCACACCAGAATAGCGTAATGGAGTAGGAAATTAAGATGTCCCAACTGAAAAATCAGCTTACTCCTCATCATTTTTAGTGTTGTAAATTAAAGGCATATCGTACTCTTTTTCGTAGATTTCCTTCCATACCCTATAATTTTCCTTAGCCATATATCTCATATTTTCCTTATAGCTAAGCTCGCTCTTAGGATAAATAGGCGCGCCAATATGAATAGTATATTCCTGAACATAATATCCGTCAGGCACAAAGCTTTCAGGCACATCAAAGTCCTTGATCCCCTTGCGTAAATCCTCACCTAAAATATCGGAATCCCTCATAGTGATAAAGCAGGGAAGTATAGGCACATTATTTTTAACAGCAAACTTATAAGCGCCCGGCTTTAAAGGTCTTGGCTTACGGTAATTCCACCACATAGCCTGCTCAGGATAGAATAAAACAAAGTTGCCCTGTTGAAGCAATGTATTGGTAGCCTCTGTAAACTTAACCATTGTTTTTAAATTTGAGGATAGGGGCAATGTGTAATAATGTCTCATCAGCTCACCGAAGAAGCCGGGGAATGATGTATAATTGCCTTCTCTTATAACTCTGTAAAACTTTTTCTTAGGCCACTTTTTAGCTGCGTGATAAGCCTCTTGAATAGCAAAGCTGTCAAATGCATTAAAGTGATTACAGGTAATAACTGCGCCACAGTCTAAATTCTGCCAGTTTTCTGCGCCCTTAATATCCTTAATAATCATAATTTTCTTTTCAAGAATAGTTTTAAGGAACGCCTTCGCCTTCATATGCGCAATTCTTGTTTTAATCTTGGCTTTAAGACTGCGTCTTAAATAATCAATTTCATCAGGCATAATTGTTCTTGACGGTGGGTCATCCTCCACATCCTCATCAAATCTGCCTTCCATTTCATATTTATCAATTTTTTTAGTAAGCTCAACTCTGTACTGTGAACGCTTTTTATCTAATTGCTTTTGATAGTTATCGTCTCTTGCAACCTCGTCAGCCGCCATTTGCGCAAGATTTTTAGCCGACTCAGCATCACGAATTCTTTGCTTATCAGTGTAAGCGTTCAATTCCTGATTTAACGCATCATATACTGATGTTTCCTTAGCATAAGCCCAATAAATATCAGCGCCTCTGCAATCAATATAATGCCAGGGCTTGTTTACCATTATAAAGTGAAGCATATATGCATCCTTATAATCGTAATCGTATTCAAGGCCGTCAGTCAGCTCCGTATTCCATTTTTGGTCAAGCCAATAAACATGATCCTTGCAAATTAAATTCAAATAGTCCTCATCCTGTGTAACAATAAAGTTATATTCACCAAGATGATAGATAAACTTGTCAAGCACCTTGTTTTCTCTGAACTCTTTACAGTTAATAAGCATAAGACCGGCATTAAAGAAGTTATGTCTTGAAACACCGACAACCTCCTCACAGTAAGTGCCGTAAACATCAACCTGCACCATTGCCTGCTCGTGACACGCGCCAACATAAGAGTCGCCAATATCGGTCATATAAAGCTTGCTTATATCACCCAAAACAATCGTGTCGCTATCAATATAAATAGCTTTGTCATATTCAGGGAACATTTCAGCAATGAAAAATCTGTAATAAGTAGTTTTAGAATAGTAGTGTCTTAAAGGAAGTTTTTTATTAAATTCCTTTAAATAATCACTGACATCAACAAACTCTACTGTAAAATTCTCGTTTTGTAATTCATACAACCTTTCCTTCATATCCTCAGTAATAGTTGTATTCAAAACCTTGATTTGATAATCATAATCCTTAGATGCGTTCTTTATCATAGAATGTAAAGCAACAACAGTGTACTTAACAAACGCATCATCAACTGCAAAAAATACGGGGACAATTTGCTTATTCATAAATGTCAAATACCTTTCATTAAATTTCGCAATAATCTGCCGCCTAACCGACAGTCATAAAAACAATTGGTTTTACACCTATATAATACCACAAACCAAGAAAAAATGAAAGGACATTTTTAAAATTTCACTCTAAAGAAAATTCTCGCCATTCTTATTTTTGTAGAAATACCACTCTACAAATTGTAGAATGATAAAAAACACTTGATTTTATAGGAAAAATGTAGTATAATACACTATACGAAGTTAAAATTATCGACACATTACGCGATTTTCATAATCAAAGCGAAAATTTAACAAAAATGGAGCAAAAAAGCAAAAATGAAGGATGTAAGACCGACCATTTCAAAAAATCTGGCAATGCTCAGGAAAGAAAAGGGATTGACTCAAGCAGAGCTTGCCGAAAAGCTGAATTATTCCGATAAAGCAATATCCCGTTGGGAGCACGGCGACACACTCCCCGATGTAAATGTACTCTGTGAGCTTTGTGACTTTTATGGCATAACTCTTAACGATCTTGCTGACGAGGATTGCAAGGTAAAGGAAGAAGAGGCGGTAAAATACAGTAAGGAAATGAAAACCTACAAGCTGTGGCGCTCAATTCTATCCATATCCATAGTATGGCTCTTTGTAACGCTTATATTTACATACTCGCTTGCAATTACAGGAAAGGCTGATCTGTGGATTTTATTCGTTTGGGCAGTACCTGTATCAATTATTGCGTTTTATATATTCGGAAAATCATTTTTAAATTCCCTTACAAGATTTATTTTGAGCTCTTGTATTATGTGGACAATTTTAGCATCAATTTTTGTAAGTATGCTGAAATATGTGTTCTGGCAGCTATTCCTGATCGGTGTGCCGCTTGAATTGATTATATTTTTAACCTATAAAATGAAAAAGTATAAATAAGGAGAACAAAATGGAAATTGGAACAAAATTTAAGGTAACAGTCAAGGTTGAAGAGAAGGATACAGCTAAAGCGCACGGCAGTGGAACTCTTGATGTGTTAGCAACTCCCCGTATGATAGCATTAATGGAGGAAAGCGCTTATAAATGCATTGAAAAATATTTAGATGATACTCAGTCAAGCGTAGGCACATATCTTGATGTAAAGCACCTGTCCGCCACACCTGTGGGTATGGATGTATATGCGGAAAGTGAAATTATCGAGCTTGACGGCAGAAGAGTAGTGTTTTCCGTGAAAGCCTATGACGAAAAGGGACTTATCGGCGAGGGCAAGCACGAAAGATTTATTGTTTTCAGCGAAAAATTTGTAACAAAAACATACCAAAAGTTGGAAAAATAAGAGGTCGCTATGCTATACATATTAGTTATTTCAATAGCCACAGTAATTATAATTTTAGCCAACTTTTTCGCAAGCGGCAATTTGGAATTGATTAATCTTTTATACCTTTCTATCGACACAGTAGTAGGGGTAATTGCCGTAATTGCCTGGGATGGCTTAATGGCATTTCTTATCCGCCGCGCATTGCCTATGTCTTGGTTTGGACCCGGAAAAAAGCTTTTCCAAGTTTCTAAAAAGGAAAAGAAATTCTACCAAGACATCAAAATCAAATCCTGGAAGGACAAGGTTCCCGAGCTTGGCGGATTTACAAGCTTCCATAAAAACGAGCTTTCAAGCGCCAATGATGCAGAATACTTAAAGCGCTTTATAACCGAATCAAACTATGGCGTAATAATTCATTTGGAAAACGCGCTCTTAGGCTTCCTGATTTTTTTAATCCCGCTGTGTAGCGCCCCATCAATTTGGATTCCGATTTTTGCAGTAAACTTCGTCTTAAGTATGCTGCCCGTGTTCGTTTTACGCTATGTAACCTACACTTTAAATCGCTTATACGAAAAACAAATAAAACAAAAAAATTAGCATCACAGGATGCTAATTTTTTTGTTTAATAATAATCATCTTTCAATAAATAAAATTACAGGATCTAAAATATTACAAGGCGTATCAAGAATATATCTGCCGTTTTCGTATTTAAAGTCAATATATACGCTTTCTCCGTTTGGCATTAGCTTTTTAAACCCTTTTGCCTCAAAATCGCAAACTAACTCTAAATTGTCAATAGGATCTGAGCCAATGTTGAAAACACCGCAGAATAAATCCCCATTTTCCATATCAGCCGCCCTTAAATATATTTCCTCATCGTTTGGATAATATACAGGTAGCTCATTTGCCATGCCTACCATTTCAATTAATTGCTGTTTTCTTGAATAATTAAGGAAAGAAAACGCTTTAGAAATATGAAATTCAGCCACAGGCGTACCGCAAAACACAAACACATTACCGCCAAGCTCATTTTTATATACAGTCGAGCCGGGAAACAAATCCTCATAGCTTTCATAATCGGTAGTATTGCTGACAATAGAGCTAATCACCACATCATCATTCAGCGGTACAAGCTCCTTTATTCCTTGCTGTAACGCAACGCGGCAGTTGGTTTTGAAAATCAACTCACTAACAGGAATTTTACCCTGCCACTCTCTTACATCAACACCTAAATACTTACCAAAGCCACGCCTAATAAGATTCAAACCAGTGTCGGACGCAAGCATTATGTTTCCCTTTAAATATTCAAGCACCTCATTGTCGCTTAAACGGGTGTCAACATCTCCCTCAAGGCAAACCAAACCGCCGTTTTCGCTTGAAAAATACATAGGCAAGCCTAATCTTTCAAGCACACAGTAGCTCCAGCCGTCCCATTCCTCTTTAACTCTGCCATAAGTAAAATCGGGAGTAGCTGGCACAAAAATTCTGCATCCTCTCCATTTTAAGGTAGGCTGTATTTTTGCCAATTTTTCATAAAAGCCAAAATTCTTGCTTAATACACGCCTGTACGCCTTACCGCTTTCAGGCTCATAAGAAACAAGCCTTGTTATCCAATGCTTAGCGCCGTTTGTACCCTCTAAAATAGAGCCTGTAAAATGTGTATGCAAGGACATTGCCCCTGTGCTGTATCTGTTTTGAGGACAGGTATCCGTCTCAGCTAAAAACACATCCACCTTTCCCTTTAGCTTAGCAATTTGTGTAGCCGCCCTGTGAAAAGCTCGGCTGAAATACCTTGCCCCCTCAGGCGTGTAATTTCCATTATTAATTCTGACCACCACAGGATTATTTTTACCTGCAAGCACCGAAGCAATCTCATACGCAAATTCCGCATTGTTTCCGCAACAGCAATATGACATTTCCAATGTCGGATTTACACTGTCAACGCCTGCTCGCATAACCTTAGCCGTCTCAACAAGAGAAAGCTTTTGCTCCTCAATAAATATATCGGTATATTTTTTTGCAAGCTCGCTTTTTTCATTAACAATTTTCCAAAGCTCTCTGTCAGTAAAAGAGGTGCCTGCCTTTTTGTTAAACCTCTCCATATGTAAAGGACAAGCGCACCCCTCACCCTTATACCATATGGTGCGAAAATCATCATCAATCATAATGTGGTCCGGCTCATATGATGCAATAGTAGCAAGTACATTATAAATATATTCCTTAAAGCCCTCGTCACAAGGACAAACAACTCTTGTCGCAGCACCGTCGTTAAAATTAATATGCGTCTGATAAGGAAACATCTCTCCAAGCACCCAACCGTGACCGACAGATGCCTGCACCAAAACACCGTTGGGAATATTCATCTTATCAAGCTTTTCCTTGAATTTTGCATATTTTTTGCATAAAATACTAACCTTGTCACTTGGCGGATTGCCCTCAGGTACAAGAGTCATTTTAAATAGAGCACAGGAGCAAACTCCACTCTCATATTGCTCCTTAATATCCTGACATATTTCCTCTAAATGCTGAATGTCAGGATTCATTATCGAATACGAATGTAAGTATCTTTTATCCATAATAATCTCCGTTAAATATGATACTTTATAAATTATGTTCGCCATAATCAAGCTCATTATCGGCATCGGATTTTACACTTGCTTTTTCTGATTTATATTGCGAAATAAATCTGATTAAGAATGTTATTTCCAAGCAGCAGAAAAATATTTGTAAAAATACAGCCGTAGCAGAGGTGTATGTGTTATCTCCCTTTGAAAGAGTGAAAACCGAACGCCTTATAAATGTGTCCTTGTATGTACTAACAGAGCTACTGTATGAATTGGTTGGAAAAGAAATCAAAACAATTTTGTCAACAGTCTTATTGTCATCGTTTTTAGACTTGACTCTTTGATATAATCCAACATAATTCTCAGTCTCGCCGTTTTGACTGTTAGAACCGTAAACATATCCTCTTTTAAACTCTAATTTTGTATTGAAAGAGCTTGTATAGTATGAGCTTCCGTATTTCGTAACGCCTGAATAAGTACCAACAACAGGCTGACAAAGAAAAATTATATTTAAAATAACCGCAACGATTAATATCGCAATGGAAAATTTAGATTTCTTTAATAAATTTTGCAACATAAATACTCCTTGAAAATATTTTACATTATCCATTTTACCACGGATAATGCTAAAAAGCAATATGTTATCTCAAAAACTAAAAAAACATAGTTTTTGCCGACACCGTTCGACATAATATTTTAACGATTTGTGTATAATTGTAAGTAATTGGAAAATAATAATTGAAAAAATGTGAATTTTTGTTGAAATATGTTTGACAAAAGCTATTGAATTTATTGACGATATGTGTTATAATTCATATGCGTTTGGAAAAATATGTAAAACGCAAGCGAAAAATCATACCCAAGGAGAATGTAATGGAAATCCACGCAAAAATCTTGATTGCTGACGAAAACACACAAACCTGTCACGCAACAAAGGAAGCACTTTTGAGAAAGGGCTATCGTAACATCGACGAAGCATTTAACGGAGAGGAGGCGCTTGTTAAGATTAATAGAAACCATCCTGACATAGTTATTACGGATGTGTGGCTATCTAAGCTTGACGGAATAGGACTTATCCGTAACTGCAAGGGCATCAATTTTGAGCCCGATATGTCACCAAGCTTTATCGTAGCATCATTGGTGTCATCACAAACCTTATTCATCGACGCAACTAATGCGGGCGCAAGCCTTTGTTTGATGAAGCCGTTTGATATTAATAGTCTATGCGAGCATATTGATACACTCTATCGCAATAGACTTTCAAACAGCGGTAATACTTCACCGTCAAATATTGATATGGAATCACAGGTAACAAAGGTAATACACCAAATCGGTGTTCCAGCCCATATTAAAGGCTATCAATATCTACGCACCGCCATACTTATGACCATATCCGATAACGAAATCATAAACTCAGTTACAAAAATACTCTACCCATCCGTTGCTAAAAAGTACGCTACCACAACCTCAAGAGTAGAAAGAGCAATCCGCCACGCAATCGAGGTAGCGTGGGACAGGGGCGATGTGGATACATTAAACTCCTACTTTGGTTACACCATCCAAAACAACAGAGGCAAACCCACAAACTCCGAATTTATCGCAATGATCGCCGATAATATGCGCCTCAAATACAAATTACATTAACAAAAACGCTCCTTGGACATCTCGCCCAAGGAGCGTTTTTATTTACAGATTTTAAATCAAGCAAAGTATAGATTGGAAAATACACTCTGTTGTCCCCAATGCGGTACACAAATCAATTGACAATATATAAAAACCTTTTAAAATATTAATGAAATCTATTTAACAGAGGTAAATCTATGACAAACGAATATATTGCATTAATTTCCCAAATAGACGAAATTTACATATCAAACCGATTTTTCAACCTTGTTACACATCAAAGCTGCGACTGTGACGAAATAATCATTAAAAACGGCGAAAAGCTATCTTATCTAACAATACAAAACGATAAAAACGAATGGTACATCGACATTCAAAAAATTAACGAAATCGACCACTCCCAATACATCCACAAGCTTGATCTATCCAATGAAAAATTTATATACGATAAAACACTCTACCACAATAGCGGTAGAATAGACGGAATAAAATTTCACTATAAAAATATTTATCTTTTCATTTTCGACCTTGAATACAACCTTGTCATAACCAAAAGTCAATGCGACCTGTTTGACGAAAACACCTATGACCTTGATACAAAATATCAAAATATAACGAAATAGCTTCTCACTTAAACTGATAAAAGCTCTCACCATTTGCGTTGTTGTTTTTCGCCAAAATAAATGATATACTATCATTGCCGGCAAGAAAAATACGGAGGACAAATTATGATATGTAAGATTGGTGAAAAAATTCGCACATTACGATTGCAAAAAGCTATGACACAAGAGCAGTTAGCAGAGCGTTTAGGTATATCATATCAATCGGTTAGCAGATGGGAAAATGGTGTGACTTACCCTGATATTGAGTTTCTTCCTACCATTGCTAAACTATTTTCGGTGTCAACGGATTATCTTTTAGGACAAAATGAAGATGAAAAGAAAAAAGAAATTCGCAAGGGTATAAATAGCATTTCGGAAATGAATATAAAAAATTTAGATATGCTTATAGAACTGATTCGCGTTTGTAGGCGTGAGCAGGACAATGGAGAGTATTTCAGGGATATTTGCTACTCTCTTCGATATTCATCGTTGCATCAAAACAGTGTTGTACTTGAGGAATTACGAAAAAGTAAAGAAATCTTTTTCGATACCTGCTCCGATGCGGCAATTCGTTCGGAAGCACTTGGATATTATGCTTGCTTAGAAGAGGAACATCATATCAAAGGATTGCTTGACAAATATGCTTCGCATTATGCAACGGACAGGGATTATTTGTTGAAGGAACGGTATTTATTCCGTGACGAATTTGAACGCTTTGAAACATCAAGACAAAGATATTTACACAAGCAAATCGCATATTTAATAGATGGTGATATTTCTCTATGGCGTGATAGCAGCAAGGCGATGGAAGCAGAATATACATTGTTCGAAAACAATGCAAAGCTTGCACTGCTTCATAGCATGTGTCAAGAATCTCCCACCAAGGAAAATCCCATTACATGTGGCAACGCTCCTGATGTCTTTGCAGTACAACGCATTTACATTGGTATGAGGCAAGTATGTGCTTATGCATATTTGGGTGAAAATGCGAAGGCATATGCTGTACTCAATGATATTATTCAATTGATAGAACGACTTATGAATATGCCTGACGGAAGCAAGCTTCGTTCTACATCTCCCGCACTTAATATTTTAGAAGTTACAATAAAAGCAAATGAAAACGGCGATAGCTCGGGATGTGGAAAATATTTATTGTACACGTTAGAAAACGGAGAACAAGAAATGTTTGGCGAGATTTTTCCACAGAGTGAGTTGGAATGCTTAACTACCGCAGAATACGCTCGGTGGGGCTGGTTACACCAGCTTCGCAAAGAAGAACATTTTCTTGAACTGATAGAACGCTTGTCAAAAACAATTAAATCGTATTGTTGTTTAGTAACATCAAAAAAGAAAAAATTAGTGTAAACAATCTCTCATTAGAGTGCTAAAAGATAAAATTTAGAGTAATTTTCAATGTAACGAAATATGAATTTCTATGAAATGGCACTGTGGCGTGTGCTTGGATATATACAAGTGGCTCGGCTTTGTAAAGCATTAGAAAAGCAAGGTTGAATTTTCAGCCTTGCTTTAATTTGTTTTCGATTGTAATACAGGAGCTTGTGAGCATTCTTTTAATTCTACCACAAAGATTTCTGTGTTTTTTGAAGGTTTCTTCGTTTATTGCTTCTGTTGAGAATAGAAGCTTTAACCAGCTTTCAGTTTTTTCGTGCAATTTCAAATTTTGAATGCATGTCTGCAAGACTTTGAGGGTATTGTGCCTCTGTAATGTTAGCAAACACACTTGATGATGACTTTTTTATTTGAAAAACCACATTGGAATCAAATATATTGTCCTTACATAGCTTAGCAATGCAAACAGCTAATTCTCGCTATATTTTAAAAGCAAATTTCTTTTAGCCACAACCAGCCCTCAATCAATGCGTAGCATTGTATGTAATCACGCATAGCGTGTATGAAATTTGCAACTTGTTGCAGTATGTAATTGACACACAGTGTCGTATGGAATCAAACTGAAGCACATCCTATACAATCTAATGATTGATGCCATACAGTCGCACAGCGACTGATTCCATGCACCTTGCGGTGATTCCATGCCAAACCTTCAGTTTGGATAAATAAAACAGTCGAACACTAAAGTGTTCGACTTTGTTTTATTTTGGTGACCCGTACGGGAATCGAACCCATGTTACAGCCGTGAAAGGGCCGTGTCTTAACCGCTTGACCAACGGGCCGGATTATGGTGGCGGAAATGGGATTTGAACCTATGACCTGCCGGGTATGAACCGGATGCTCTAGCCTCTGAGCTATTCCGCCGTTGTCGCTCAATGCTTGACTATTATAGCATAAGAAGATTAACTTGTCAACACTTTTTTTCAAAAAAATCAAAAAAAATTTTTACTTAACTTTTTTGTTATAAAATACTATATTTTGCTGCAAAATTTAATGAAAAAGATCCACCATTTTATATAATGAACATTTGTACTTTACTTGAAATTTATTTTTCAATATGCTAATATTATGTTAACGATGCATATTCTTGATATAGTAATAAAACTCTTGGAAATAAAAAAGAAAAGATGCCATTTTATATGCTATAATATATCCGTTAAAGGAAGGAGGACGAAATATGAATACTCAATCCGAGCTTGTTATGCTTGTAGGCATACCTGCAAGTGGCAAAAGCACATTAACAAATAAATACAAGGAAAAAGGCTACACTATTTTGTCCTCTGACGAAATTCGCTACCAAATCGCCGAGGAAAAAATGTATAATCCCTACGATAATGAAGTAATCGGCGAGTTAAACAGAACGGTGTTTGAATATGTAAGGAAAGCATCATTTGATTTATTGAAGGAAGGAAAAAGCGTAGTTTTTGATGCTACCAACTTAGGTAGAAAGAAAAGGAAAAACTTCCTGTCAAATATCAGCCGTACCAAATGCAAAAAAATATGTGTGCTTTTCATAACGCCAAGGGAAATTTGCATAGAACGAAACAAACAAAGAGAAGGCTATGCAAGATTGCCTGAGGAAGCAATGGAAAATATGCTTCGTAATTTTGAATGTCCATATTATTGGGAGGGATGGGACGAAATTATTCCCATAATTAACGAAACGCCCTACACCTTTCCATTTGATGAAACAGTAGGCTTTAATCAGGATAACCCCCATCATACATATTCACTTTTTGACCATATGGATATTGCGCGACGGTACGGTGTGGATAATAACTATCCTGACCATATTGTAAAAGCATTAAAATACCACGATATAGGCAAGCTTTACACTAAAGCATTTAAAAACCGCCGTGGCGAGACAACAGAAATCGCCCATTATTACGGCCACGAAAATTATAGCGCATACCTTTATTTAACGGAAATGTGCTGCGGCAAAAATCTTACAAAAGAAGAAATAAACCAAATTTTATACGAGACAAATCTGATAAACTGTCATATGAGACCGCTCAATATATGGAAGGACTCACCAAATGCCTTAAAAAACGATAAGGAGCTTTTTGGAGAAAAATTCATCGAGGAAATTATGCTTTTCAATAAAGCAGACAGATTTGCTCATTAAGGAGAAAAAATGAACGCAAATTCAGTAATATGCAAATTTATAAATGAGCATCCAAACGATTGGTTTGAGCTACTGCATAAGGATTACGGCATAAGAATAAAAAAAGAGGATTCCTTAGCAATATTCAGCTACAACATAGAATGTGATTTTAAAAATCCTATCGTACAGGAAGCAAGGGGAATAATCATCGATTACGAAAAATTAGAGGTAGTATGCTGGCCATTTAGAAAATTCGGCAACTATACCGAAAGCTATGCCGATCCAATTGATTGGAATAACGCGGTCGTTCTTGAAAAGGTTGACGGCTCAATTATCAAGCTATGGTTTAATGAAAAAACAGAGAAGTGGCAATTTTCAACTAACGGAATGATAAATGCCGATTATGCCACCACCGATGCATTCAGCAATATATCCTACGGTAGCATTATCCGTAGCGCAGTTAATTTTAATGATATTCCATTTGATAAGCTTGATAAATCATCCACTTATATTTTTGAGCTTGTAAGCCCGCAAACAAGAGTAGTAGTCAAGTATGACGAAACAGCATTATACCACTTAGGCACAAGAAGCAATATAACAGGCATTGAGCGTAATGAGGATATCGGTATAAAAAAGCCAAAATCCTATCCTATAAATAGCTTGGAGGATTGCGTAAAAGCAGCCATTGAGCTTAATAAGGACTGCGAGAACGATGACGAAATTGCAAACGAGGGCTTCGTTGTTGTAGATAAAAATTGGAACAGAGTCAAGGTTAAATCTCCCGATTATATAATGATGCACCACCTGAAGCACAACGACGGC
>JAFQAM010000039.1 GCA_017416885.1 Clostridia bacterium
ATAAACGCTGATTTTTATCAAGAAACCTACGGTTGCATCTGTCAACCGTAGGTTAGCAAGACATATTTTTGCGTGACCTGTGTCAATAATTTCATTAAAAATATATTTATATTCGGTCATTTACTTGGTTGGTAATTTTTTGTTAACCGCAGTTAGCATTCTATATCAAAGCGGTATTTTGAGTCCTTATCAAGATAGTAATTACATAGCGCTTTTATTTCACTTTCGTCTGTCCACACATTTTTGTCATATACGCCCACAAGCTTAAAGCCGTTATTATAGCAGGTTTGCATCGCGTGGTGCGCGTCCTCAAAAACATATGTTGTTTCCTTATCTGTGCCTAAAAATTCAAGCGCCTTTTCAAAAATAAGCGGGAATCGTTTGCCCTTGCCTACCTCCTTAGATGTAAAGATAGCTGAAAAGAAGTCTCTAATATTAAGTCTTTGCAGAATTTTTTCAACAACCTCTCTGTCAGTGGCGGTGGCAAGACACATTTTTACGCCTGCGTTTTTTAAGCGAAGGAGCATTTCGTAAACGCCGTCCTTTAACTCCACATCATTATCGTAATATTTTTGCATAAGCATATAAATATCGCTTGATACATCCTCATAGGAATACGGTATTTCCTGATACTCGTACCACCATTTCATTCCCTTATCGGTAAAATATCTGTTGGTATCTTTTTTAGGTGTTATTCCCTTTAAATTCAAATATTCGGTTGGCACAATTGCCCAATAATCCATTGAGTTTAAAAGTGTGCCGTCCATATCAAAAATTGCGCCTGTAATTTTCATTTATTTATCCTCTGTATTTATATATAATTCTGCTTTTCCTGTCATCTCGACAATAATCGGCTCGTCATATTTTGTTTTTTCGGGTACTGACGGAGTCGGTGGTGTTGTGGTTTTCGGCAACGGCGTAGGTATTGCTGCCGTCTTTGGCGTTGGCTTTGGTATTGGCTTTGGTATTGGCTTTGGTGGAAAATATATGCTTTTATTTGATAACGCCTTAAAAAGCGCGCACAAATATGAAATTATACCCATTAAGCCAAAAACAATTAAGTATGCGTATGATGAATACAGTATGGCGATTAAAATTCCGCCAATTATGCTTGGTATAGCAAACGCCAATACGCCCAATCTTACTGCGTAAAAGGTTACAAAATATCTTTCCTTGGCTTTTATCTTGTATATTGCTGTTCCCACTATGCCTAAGCATAATGCAAGAATAGCAATTAATGCTCTTACTGCGGGATAAAATGCAAATGCGTATATTCCGTAGCCTACGGCTGCAATTACAGAAACAGTCAGATAACCGTTATCGAAGTAGAAAAAGTCGCTGAATTTAGTGCTTTTTGTTACATTCCAATGCACCACTGCGCCTACCACCATTGCAATAAAATCGCATATTACAATAAATGTCTTTGCAGGTGACCAAAAGATGAAGCCGCAAATTGACGCTTCAATAAGTAGCACCGTAGAGATTGTAAGCCAGCCCTTTTCATCAACGAAAAAGTCCTCAAAATCTATGGAGCTGCTTGATGTATAATGGATAATACAGGCAATAATCAATATCATAACCGAAATGCCGATGTATAATGATTGAAATAGGTTTCCGTACACAGAGCCATATACTGTTGCGCCTATTGTTAAAACGATCAGGTTAGTTACCCAACCGTTTTCATCAATAAAAAAGTCCCTGAAGCCTGAGCACATTTCCGATGAATAATGTATTATTGATGCTATTAGCATTATTATCACAGTAAGACCGATAATTAATGAATGTCCCACGCTGATCAGAATCGCGCAAGCAATTGTTGATGCTATCGACAAAAAAAGCAGCGGAAACACCCATCCGCTTTCCTTAACAAGCAGCTCATACAGATTTGATGATGCGCTATCGTCATAATAAATTATCAACGCTGTAACGGATGCGCCAACGGTGGATAATATAAGGAATGACCACCAGAAATGCCAATATATCATACCGATAATTGAAGCGCCGCAAACAAGGAACATTGATGCAATCACCCAGCCGTATTCGTCTATGAAAAAATCGGACAGGCTATAACAGCACATATCGTTGTAATAATAAATGCAGAAGCAAAATGCGGCAATGACTGTAATGCCGATTATCAAAGATGCCCATAGCTCCCAATAAATACAGCCGATAATACAAAGTCCAACGGTTAAGCACATTGAAATTGTTATCCAGCCGAATTTTTCCGTAAAGAAGTCGGATAGATCGCTGTCAGATGCAAAATAATGTATAAGACAGGCAATAAAGGTAACTAAAACAGTACCGCCTAAAATATAGTAAATCATATCTCCCTCCTTTAATGCTTTATAATATTATATCATTGTAAAATAAAATATTCAATAGTTATATTAAATAAGGTCTTTATTTTTACGATTAATTGTGCTACAATGATTTTGATGTGTAAATGTCCGTTTTTTACAGTATAAATATCCATTTTTTACAGTGAAAATGTCCATTGAAAATCTTAAAATTTAAAGTAAAATATCCTTAGTGAGGTAATAATTATGAAAATATCAACTGAAATTTATTCAAGCGCAAGACATATCGGTGAGGAAAAAGCCATTGAGCTTTTAGCCAAGGCGGGCTTTGACTGTTGGGACTTCTCTATGTTTGAAATGGCAAGAATTGATTGGTCAACATATAAATTAAGAAAAACAGGTCATCCCCTTGAAGGCGATGATTATGCTAAATTTGCAAAGCAGCTTAAAAAGGTTGCCGATGACTGCGGAATTGAGTGCAATCAGTCACACGCGCCATTTCCCTCTAAGGCTGTTGGTATGGACAATTTAAAGCGCGCAATTGAATGTACCGCTATTGCCGGGGGCAAGATTTGTATTATACATCCCGACAACAATTCAAGCGCAGAGGAAAATGCAAAAATGTATAATGAGCTTTTACCGTACGCTAAGGAATACGGCGTTAAAATCGCCACTGAAAATATGTGGAATTGGGATAACACCTTAAACAGAAGCAGCTTTGCCGCTTGCGCAACAGCAGAGGACTTTAAAAAGCATATTGATGTTGTAAATGATCCGTATTTAGTTGCTTGCCTTGATTTAGGCCACGCTGAAATGGTAGGTTCAGGCGACGGCGCGCCTTATATGATAAGAGAATTAGGCGGTAGATTACAGGCTTTACATATTCACGATAACGATAGACACGGTGATAGCCATCAAATCCCATTTTCAATGCAAATTGATTTTAATGAGATTGCAAAGGCTCTAAAAGAGATTAACTATCAAGGCGAATTAACTCTTGAAGCGGACAGATACCTTGAAGCATACAACAAAGACAATATTTTTGAGGGAATGAAAAAGCTTGCCGAGAGCGCGAGAAGGCTTGAAAAGTTGATTATTGAATCATAAGCGTTCTCATTTTGCGAAGCAAAATATATCGAATTTCGCTTGCGAAATATATCGAATGCGTAGCATATATCGAATTTGCGTAGCAAATATATCGACACCGAAGGTGCAATGGATTTCAAATATTGACCAACAAAGCTTGCTGTTTTTTGCTTGCTTCGCAAGTCGATATATTTTACTGCGTAAAATTCGATATAACTGCTTCGCAGTTTCGATATAATTGCTTCGCAATTTCGATATATTTTTGCGTTGCAAAAACAAGAAATCCCCTAAAAACGAACGGAGTGAGTTTTACATGTTAGAATACAACCACATAAACGAAAAAATTATAGACACGCACCTACATCTTGAGGCGTGGGAAAATGAGGAATTTTCCGATTTTACAAAGTGCTTTGAGAAGCATAGAGAGATTACAGGGGCAAGCGCAATTAATATTTGCACTGTGCCGACTCGCCAATCCAATGTGTGCAACAATATTATGCTTGCATTTTACAAGCTGAAAAATAAAAATACATTTATCCACGGTGGATTTGAGCATATTATTCGCCCTGTGACGGAAAATATGCCAAAAGGTATGGATTTAGTGACACAGTACCGTGAGCTTATGGAAATCGGTTTTGACGGAATAAAGCTGATTGAGGGCAAGCCTATTTGCTTAAAGCCTCTTGGTAACAACTTAAATCATCCCGCGTTTGACCGTCTTTACAGTGAAATGGAAAAGGACGGCACGCACATTGTATTCCATATAAACGATCCTCACGATTGTTGGGACAGAAATAAAACTACACAGGAGTTTATTGACAAGGGATGGTTTTACGGCGACGGTACATATTTAACCTTTGAGGAAACTTATAATCAAGCAATACAGCTGCTTGAAAATCATCCAAATTTAAAGGCGACGCTTGCACATTTCTTTTTCTGCGCTGATACGCCTAACCGTCTTGAAGAAATTTTCAAAAGGTATCCTAATGTGTGCGTAGATATTACTCCGGGATGCGAAATGTATCATTCCTTTGAGAGAAATCACGATTTTTATGTGGAGTTTTTTAACAAGTATTCAGACAGGATTTTAGTGGGCACTGACGGTACTTTCCCTTGGGCTACAAAATGCCATACTTGGTGTCTTAATATTCTTTATGAATTTATAGCAACTAACCATAAAAATATGGCTTTTGATGATAGCATTTTGACAGGTCTTAACCTACAAGGCGAGGCTAAGGAAAATATTTTATATAAAAATTATGAGAAGCGTGTTAGTAAAGAGCCAAAGAAAATAAACACCGATGCTCTTTTAAGATACATAAACAAATACAGAGAATTTATAAAGGACAGCGATTATCAAAGGCTGCTACCTTTGATTGAGGAAATTAATAGGTAACTTGCTGACGGCTAACGGCTAAAAATTATGAAACTAACAGAAGGAAAAATATTCAAAACACTATTTATTTATTCGTTGCCACTGATTTTAACAAATGTGGTACAGCTGTTATTCCACGCGGCAGATGTTACGGTGCTTGGAATTTTAGTAGATGATTATGCGGTGGCGGCAGTTGGCGCTTGCGGACCGATAATTTCACTACTTGTAAGTCTTTTTGCATCTATTGCAACAGGCGCTAACATTTTAATAGCAAAGCATGTTGGCGCAAAGGACCAAACACGAAGCAGAAAAGCAACGGGCACCGCTATTGTGTTGGGCTTTTTATCGGGACTAATAATGATGGCTATTGCTCTTATATGGGCAAAAGATATTTTGATTTTATTAAAATGTCAGCCTGAGGTTTTAGACCAAGCAACAACTTATATGCGCATTTACTTTTTAGGTATGCCTATTATTATGCTATATAACTTTTTAGCGGCAATACTTCGTTCCGTTGGGGACAGTGTGCGCCCTATGATATATATGTTTATAGCGGGATTTGTTAATATCGGTCTTAACATTTTCTTTGTAGCGGTATGCAATTTAACGGTGGAAGGTGTTGCTATTGCAACTGTTATATCTAACCTTGTGTCGCTAATTCTTGGCTTAATTGCATTATTCAGAACAAAAGGTTATGCAAAAATTGAACTTAAAAACCTGCGTATTTTCAAGGCAGAATTTAAAGAAATTATTAAGATAGGTATTCCTGCTTGTCTATGCAGCTTATCATTTTACATAGCAAATTTATTTATGTCATCGGGGATAAACTCTATAAGCCCCGACGCTATGACTGCAAATGCTATTGCAGGGCAATTTGATGCTATTGTATATAATGTTGGTATGTCAATTGCTATTGCTTGTATGTCAATGGTGGGACAATGCTACGGTGCAGGAATGATTGACAGAGTAAAAAGGACAGTTAAAACAAGTATTATATATGTAACTATTGCAAGCTTATCTCTTGGCATTATTGTGGTGCTTCTTTCAGAGGTACTTCTTGATATTATGACCGACAGTGTGTCTGTAATTGCCATCGGCAAGGAGCAATTAACTGTTGTTTGCTTGACTCACTTTATCACAAGTATTATGGAGGTTTTGTCCTTTAGTCTTCGTGCATTAAAACGACCTGTTTGCACTATGGTAGTGGGCTTTATTTGTGGCTTTGGTGTGCGTACACTTTGGGCAACTGTAATTTGGCACTTGCTCGGCGGCTCTGTTGCTACACTTTTCCTTGCGTACGGTGTCAGTGCATTTTGCGCTATGGTAATTTATGCGATTATTTTTGCAAAAACCATAAAAAAGGAAAAAGCATTTTTAGAGAACATTATATAATAAACGAGAGAGGATAAACGAAAAATCGTTTATCCTCTGCTTTTTCATTATATAATTTGCTAAAAATAAATTTACTAAAATCGTTTTTAGCAAATTGTTGACATATGTGAATTTATGTGTTATAATTGATATACAATACAAATTGCGAGGTGATAGAATGTTTATCGGTAGAGAAAAAGAACTTTCAAAATTAAATCAGCTCTATAACACAAATGTGTTTCAATTTCCTGTCATATACGGTCGCCGTCGTGTTGGAAAAACCGCTTTAATTAATGAATTTATTAAAAATAAGGAAGCAATATCATTTACAGGGCTTGAAAGCACCGTCTCTCAAAATCTTGAAAATTTAAGTAAATCAATCCATCTCTTTTTGGGTTCAGTGGGAGAAGCGCCAATATATCCAACATTTCAATCAGCTCTCGAAGCAATATTTAAGCTTGCAGAAAATAAAAGAATTATTTTTGTTATTGATGAATATCCCTATGTTGCTAAAGCATACAAATCCTTTTCTTCAATTCTTCAAACTTTAATAGATAAGTATAAAGATACATCTAAACTATATTTAATTTTATGTGGCTCTTCAATGTCATTTATGGAGGAGCAAGTTTTAGGATATAAAAGTCCTCTTTACGGTAGACGAACTGCACAATTCAGAATTTTACCATTTGATTTTAAAGAAAGCAGAAAATATTTTAAAAACTTTTCCAGTGTTGATATGGCGGAAATATACGGTATAGTGGGTGGCACTCCACAATATCTGCTTCAAATGAATGATGCTTTATCTGTTGAGGATAACATAAAATCGAACATTTTAGATCCAAATTCCTATTTATTTGAAGAACCAAGCAATCTTTTAAAGCAAGAAGTTCAAAAGTCTGCTCTTTATAATGCAATTATTACCGCAGTTGCTACGGGAAGCACAAAGCTTTCAGAAATTGCCACTAAGGTTGGCGAGGAAACAAGCGCCTGTGCAATTTGTTTGAAAAAATTACTTGCTTTAGGTATTATACGAAAGGAAACGCCTTTTAGTGAAAAGGAATCTAAAAAAACTATTTACAGCGTGAACGATAACCTATTCCGTTTTTGGTATCGTTTTGTTCCGCAGAATCTTTCTTTACTTCAAAACGATATGGTTGATATTGCATACAAATCCATTTCCGAAGGTATGAATACTTATATGGGTTCGGTTTTTGAAGAAATATGCAAACAATATTTATGGGATATTAATCGAAACGGACAATCGAAAGTTGTATTCACATCTCTTGGTCGTTGGTGGGGTACTGACCCTCTCAAAAAAGTTCAATCAGAAATTGATATTATAGGTGAATCAGATAAAAACACTGCTCTGTTTGGTGAATGTAAATGGACTAATGAATCAGTAGATGTAAAAGTTCTTGACTTGCTTATTGAAAGAAGTTCGCTTTTCCACTACCAAAATGTACATTATTATTTGTTTGCTAAAACAGGATTTACAAAGGGCTGTGTTGATAAATCGCAAGAGCTTGGAAATGTCACACTTGTTAAATATAGTGATATAATTGATTATTTTGATAATTGAACTGACGGTGTATTAATGAATTGTCACTGGGTGACATAAAATTCACCTTCATTGCATAAAAAAATCCGCTTGGAAAACCAAGCGGATTTTTTTATTTAGATAATTTATCAAGTAAGCTTTCGCAGAATGTGGCTACTTCACTTAAAGCGCCCTTTTCAAATGGGGATTTAAGTCCTGCCAATTTAACAAGGTCGGTAATACCGTAGTTGCCTGTGCGTTTTGCGTGGGCAATATAGGCCCCAAATGCTTTATCGTAGTCCTCAAGGCTTAATTTTAAGAATTCAAATGCGATTGTTTGAGCGATACAGTAGTCGATATAGTAGAATGGGCTTTGGAAAATGTGGTTTTGATATTGCCATCTTGTGCCTTCCTCTAAATATTCGATGCCGTCTGCGTTTTGCCATGGGCGGAATTTCTTTTCAAGGTCGCGCCACAGTGCTTTTCTTTCCTCGGGAGTCATTTCCGGATTTTCGTACACTAATTCCTGGAAGTAGTCAACAATTGTGCCGTATGGGATAAACGCAAGTGCGGAAAACAGGTGCTTATATTTATATGCATCTGCTTGGTCGCCAAAGAATTTGTCAATATATTTCCAAGCGAAAAACTCCATACTCATTGAGTGAGTTTCCGCGGTTTCCATTCCGCCAAGCTGTAATTCAGGCTCCATTTCAGGCGCGCCTACATAGTAAGCAAATGCGTGTCCTGCCTCGTGAGTGATTACATCTACATCTCCTGTTGTGCCATTAAAGTTAGCAAAGATAAACGGTTGCTTATAAAGTGGGAAGAATGTCATATATCCACCTGTCCACTTGCCCTCTCTTGGCATAACATCAAATGCGTCAGAGTCAAACATCATATCAATAAAGTCGCTTGTTTCCTTTGACATTTCGTGGTACATTTCTTTACCTGCATCTAAAATGCCTTGCGCATCTAAAATTGGCTTTGGATTATCCTTTGAATAGATTGAGTCATCATATAGCTTGATTTCGTCAAGTCCTAATTTTTCGGCAATTTGCTTTTTCAAGCGAGTTACAACGGGAACGATATCGTTTAAAACATTTTCACGGAAAATAGCAACTAAATCCTTGTCATAGCAGGTTCTTTGCATAATGTTGTAGCCAAGCTCAACATAATTTTTGTAGCCAAGCTTCTTTGCCATTTTGTCACGGTTTTTAACCATTTTGTCAAAGATAGTGTCGATAAACTCGCTATTTGCTTTTAAGGTTTTGCCAAGAGCGTTATATGCTTCCTTTCTTGTTTCTCTGTCGTTATCGTCCATATATTTACGAAGAATACCAAGAGTAACCTTTTCCCCGCGGAAGTCATATGTTAATTCGGAAACGAATTTACCGTACTCTGTTGTGAGCTTGTTTTCCTCTTGCATTTCCGCTAAAATTCTTTCATCTGCGGTCTTTAAGGAAAGCTCCATCATTGTTATTATAAGTGGATTCAATTCCTTTTTTGCGTCCTCTAAATATGGGGATGATAAAAATGCTTTTGAAAACTTAATATCGTACATTTGAATTTCAGGTAATGCAGAGTTATAGTAGTCCATTTCCCCGCTGTAAAATTCATCACGGCTATTAAGATTTAATCTTGTATGAGCAAGACGCACCATTGTGCCAAGCGCTTCGCTATCGTTATTGTACTCTTTTCTTGCATCAAGCAAGTCCTTTGCGCTTGTTGCATTTTCTACCTTGCTTAAGCATTTTTCAATAGATGCAATAACATCTTCCTTTAAAATGCGCTTGTATTCCATATCTTTAATTTTTACATAGTTCATAATATCACCTCTATAATATTTTACATAAAAATAATATCATATATTCCCATTAAAGTCAATAAAAAAAGTGCTTGTGTAATACAAGCACTTTTATTAGCTTCTGTTTTCGATTGGCTCAATTGCTACAATAACTGAAGCAATCAATATAACAATCATACCAATAGATATGGATGTTTTAAAGTCAAGGTTTAAATTCTGACATCCTATCGTTGACGAAATCGAAATTGCAAGCACTAAGGCAAATACAATTAAGGCGGATATAAGCAAAGTAACTTTTGTTCCTTTTAAAATTCCTTTGTTCAAAGAAATATCACAAACAGCACTTAAAATCTTATTCCATAGTAAAATTGCAGTTGCCACTACTGTCAATAAGGTGAAATAATAGCCTGAGTTAAATATCCACGCGGTTGTTTTTCCGGCATAATCCATTGTGGAAAATGCTATAACATTAATAATATTAAAATCTGCGTTGCCCTCTTTAAATTGTTTTTTCGTATTCGTCGTAGTTATTGCGGTGTATGCATATTCAGCCATTGCAGATGGTGATGACACTGCAAATTCATCTTCATCATAGCGCATATAATAATCAAACTTTTTAAATGTGGTATAATCAACGCCCTCTCTTGCCGTCTCTTCCTTATCGCTTCCTGTAAATTCTGCGGTTACCTTCGCGGTAAAGAGTGGAATAACAGTAACCAATAACACTAAAATACAACAAGCAACAGATAAACATTTTTTCAGGATGCTTCTTTTGTTAATTGATTTCTTTTCTTTAATTAAATATCTGTAAGATACAAATGCAATAAGTAAAATTGCAGATAGCGCTATTAAAATTATAGGCAATGCACATACATTATTTAACAACTTAAATGATGTTGTTA
Source organism: Clostridia bacterium (assembly GCA_017416885.1). Taxonomy (GTDB): domain Bacteria; phylum Bacillota; class Clostridia; order Oscillospirales; family CAG-272; genus RGIG2000. The sequence continues at coordinate 10,373 of JAFQAM010000039.1, forward strand.
AAACAATCATTATAGGTGCAAAGGTGAATGCAATGACTGTTTTTTCTGTATAATCGGGAGTGTTAATAAACAGTGACAAGAAGGAAAGTAATGCTAAAATAAAAAATATTATAGCGAATACTATGTACGCAAAATTCATAATAGCATTAATAATCCCTACCACGGTTAGCGTAACATCTGATTTTCGAATCATTAGTCGATAATCGTTCTTTAAATAGCGGCTATACAGTGATGTACCGTAAGCATCCTCTCTGTTTTCACCGTATTTTTCTTTTACTTTTTCATATAACCTTTCCGTTCTCTTGTAAAGAGCGCTTTCCTTATATTCATCTTTCTCATATTCAATCAGCATATCAAATAAAACTACAATATTCTCAACAGGACTGAATTTAATATAAGTTTCGTAAGTATACAATGATTTTGTAAATGGCAAAAATATTGAAATAAGCATTACCAACGCTAAAAGCAATACTACGCTTCGCTTTAAAAGTGATACTGTAAGCATCTTATCTTGACGGATTTTTTCTATTTTTTCCTTAACTGCAGTGTTTTGCTTAACCTGTTCTCCACAGTTTGAGCAAAATCTGTTGTTTTGAGTTAATTCTGCTCCGCATTTATTGCAACGGCTTTCGTTTTTTGCTCCACATAAATGGCAGAATTTTTGTCCTTCCTCAAGCACAACTCCACACTTTTGACATACAGGCTTTGGTTTTACATATTCCGTGCCACAGTATGGGCAAAATTTTTGCTCATCAGTAAGAGCCATTTTGCATTTATTACAAATTCTATTTTCCATAATGATGCCTTTCGTTTAGGTTCTTTTCTATATTGTAGCACTCTTTTCTAAAATATTCAATACACTAATTACTTTTTAAGGATATCAAGCAATATTAATTTTACTCAATCGCTTCTTTTATAAGTCTTGCGCCAAGGGAAAAGCCGTCAACAAAAAATTGCTCGTTGAATATTGAGTGAAGCTCGCAGGATATTTCGTCGTACTCCTCTAACATTTCCTTTTGCTCCTCGGTTAGCTTCTTGCATAAGAGCTCTCTTTTTTCGCTAAGCTTTTTGGCTAATGCTTTAATTTCAGCATTGTTATTTCCGCATCTTTCGCTTGGAAAAATATTTCCGTAAAATAATTCCTTGATTGTTTCTTTCATAATTACTCCTTTAAAACCATTTAGTTGTATTTACAACCATTATACCAACCATTCGGTTGGATTTCAAGTAAAACCGTATAGTTGTATGATAAAATCTACTTGTTATACAAAATAGACTTGAAAATATAGAGGTGTTGTTTATGTATTATTACCAAAGAATAAGAGATTTGAGAGAGGATAGTGACAAAACGCAAACTGAAATTGCCGAAATTTTGAATATGAAATATCAGCAATACGCGCGATATGAAAATGGCGAAAGAGAAATTCCTGTTCACCATTTAATTACTCTTGCCACATACTATAATGTATCATTAGACTACCTTTGTGGTCTTATTGATACACCTAAAAAGTTAAGATAATATTGCACTCTTGCTTTTTCCACCTCATCCGTCACACAAGTGTGCCACCTTCCCCTCAAGGGGAAGGCTTTTTATTTTCCGCATTATATCACAAAGATAATTAAAAGTGCGGATTTATACCTTATGAGGTATATAAAATTTTTGCAACAAAAAACAGAGAATTTTTAGTTCTCTGTTTTTGTTTTATATTACCTTTGCTAAAATTAAAAAGCAGAAAATCAAGGTAGCAAGGACAAATGTGGTTATTAATATTATCCACAGCTTTGGTCTTTGCTTTGCAGGGGCGGTGGTTTCTATTATGTGGCTTTTTCGCATAGCGGTAACTACCGGCTTATAGATAAGTAACGCAAAGCAAGCATTTATGCCGTATTTTATAAGATTGAACGGTAGGAATGTGGTTGGCAGCATTCTTAAAACCGCTTCTCTTGGCACTTGCATATAGAATGGAGTTACAAAGTAATTCCACAAAAGCATAAGGACGGTTGTTATGAGAGTGGCAACAATTAATCCAAAAATCGCTCCGCCAAGTGTTTTTCTCTTTTTATAAATATATGAGGCTACACAGGCAAATGATGCGGTGGAAATTATATTCATAAGCAGTCCGTAAAAGCCCGTTGTGCTAATTCCTGTTACAAGCTCTAAAAGCGCAGTTAATACAGATATTGCGAGCGCAGAGGCGGGACCTAAAATAAAGCCTGCAATTGCTACTATAATATCCTTTGGATCATACTTTAAAAAGCCTGCCACCGATATTGGCAAAAGTCCGCCAAGCAATGTAAATATATATGCAATGGCGCAAAAAAGTCCTATTAATGCTATTTTTTTATTACTTTTCATAATTTCCTCGATTATACACGCTTTGCGTGATGATATACCGCCTATGGCGAATGATATACATCTTTCGATGATGATATACAATTTCTGCGAAATTGATTTTATCAGTGCGTAAAAAACGCCCTGATAAATTCAGGGCGATAAAAAGCAAAATATTACTTCTATCTTCTTCCATCCAGACTATATATACACGCGGTGCGTGATGCCATGCTGCCTTTGGCAAATTCCATACATCTTGCGATGATTCCATACAACACTGAGTGTTGATTTCATACAATTTCTGCGAAATTGACTTAGGTTACTTGTAAATCTAACTTCTAAATCACAACGGAGTTGTGCATGTAATCACGCATGGCGTGAATGGAATCGCAATTTATTGCGTATGGAATCAATGCTTTGCATTGAATGTAATCACACAAAGTGTGCATAATTCACTGTCGGTTACAGAATTTCACTGTATCGGCACAAATACTAATTTGTGTTAGCGGACTGAAAGCCACAGGGAGCCCAAGCAAATACGGTTTGAAACGATAAATAGCATTACTATCTGCGTTGAAAAATCTTGATAATTCCAAATTATCTTCGCTTTTTCGCCTTGTTATTAATTCTATTTATTCGTTTGAAACTGCTTCGCACCTTAAAGGGCGATGTGGTGAGTGATTTTTGGTGCAGAATGGCGAAGTAATATAAGATATTTCGAGTCATTATGTGCCGAAAAGCGCCATCACATCACTCTTTAAGGCGTATTCGCTTGAGCTCCCTGTGGCTTTTCGGTTGAGAATTTCACTCTACCCTGAAGATTTATTTATATATATTGTAGCACTATTATTATAATATGTCAAGTTTATATTAATAATGTCATTACAGGTATTGTAATGGCGGAAAGTAATGTGCCAAGCAAAACAAGGCTTGATGCGTGCTCTTGTCCCTCTCCTATCATTTCAGAAAACGAGAGACAGACGCTTGCAACAGGGCAAGCCATTAAGATATAGATTGATGCTCTCATTCTTGGGTCAATTGGGAATAAAAGCAGGATTGCAAGAGACACAAGCGGGAAAACTACTTGCTTTATTGCTACTATAAGATATTGCGAGGGCACTAAAAATACATTTTTAAGTGATGCGCAAGCAAGGCGCATTCCCATAATAAGCATACAAAGCGGTGTTGACATTTTTGCAAGCAATACTATCATATTATCAAGCAGTGACGGGATTTCAATGCTGAATACAAAAAACGGTATTGCAACAATCAATGCGATAACCGCAGGATTTAAGAGTATCTTTTTTACGCTTATGTATTTTTTGTCTTGGGATATGATATAAGAGGCAACGCTCCAGCCGAGGATATTAAGCGCCATTGATGCCATTGCCGAAAATGCGATAGCTTGGGGATAGTCAGGGAATAATGCTTCAAGGACAGGCACTCCCATAAATGCGCAGTTTGCCAAGGTGGTGGCAAGATTATATACTCTGTATTTTACATTATCGCTTTTTTTCTTAAAGATAAGACGGAAGGATAAAAGTCCTATTAAAAATGCAGAAAAGATAAACGCAAATGCGATAAGCATTTCCTTAACCAATGACGGTGAAAACTCATTTCTTGTAAGTGAGTTAAACACAAGACAGGGCGAGCAAACATACATAAGCAGCTTTGCAAATGCAGATATATTTTCCTTTGATACGATTTTGGTTTTTATTAAGATAAAGCCCGGGGCTGCGTATAATAGCATTGTCGATACTACGCCGAGGGCGATCAGAAAGGTTTGTAGCATAGTAAAAACTCCGATTTTTAGTGGTCAGTGGTTAGTGGTCAGTGGTTAGTGGATACATTAACGAGGATAATTCCAAAATACCGCTTTTTATTTAGCAATATAATAGCATAAAGTAGGATTTTTTTCAATAAAAACTTGCGTTTTTTTAATACAAATATTGCAATAGGTTTTTGATTGTGATAAAATGAGTTGTACACACTTTGTGTGTCGAGAAAAAGAGGTGAAAGAACAAAAATGATAAAAGTAGGTATATACGGATACGGAAACCTTGGCAGAGGTATTGAGTGCGCCATAAAGCAAAATCCCGATATGGAGCTTGTTGCTGTATTTACAAGGCGTGATCCTTCTACCGTGAAAATTTTAACTGAGGGCGTTACTGTTTACAAAACAGAGGATGCGCTTAATATGACCGATAAGATTGATGTTATGATTTTATGCGGCGGCAGCGCTAAGGATTTACCTGAGCAGACACCGTATCTTGCTAAATATTTTAATGTGGTTGACAGCTTTGACACTCACGCTAAAATTCCTGAGCATTTTTCCAATGTGGATAAGAGCTGCAAGGAAAGCGGAAGGGTGGGAATTATTTCCGTTGGTTGGGACCCCGGTATGTTCTCTCTTAACCGTTTATATGCTTCTTGCATTTTACCCGAGGGCAAGGACTACACATTTTGGGGCAAGGGCGTAAGCCAAGGTCACAGTGATGCTATTCGCCGTGTAGCAGGAGTTAAAAACGGCAAGCAATATACTATTCCCGTTGAAAAAGCTCTTGATGCGGTAAGAAGCGGTGAAAATCCTGACCTTACCACAAGAGAAAAGCATATAAGAGAGTGCTTTGTTGTAGCCGAGGATGGGGCTGACCTTAATAGAATCGAAAAGGAAATTAAGGAAATGCCAAACTATTTTGCTGATTATGACACAACAGTGCATTTTATCAGCGAAGAAGAATTACAAAAGAACCACAGCGGTATTCCTCACGGCGGTTTTGTTATCCGCAGTGGAAAAACAGGCTGGAATAAGGAAAACAACCATATTATTGAATACAGCTTAAAGCTTGACTCAAATCCCGAATTTACCGCATCTGTTATTGTAGCATACGCAAGAGCCTGCTATAAGATGTCAAAAGAGGGACAATGCGGCTGCAAGACTGTTTTTGATATTGCGCCTTGCTATTTGAGTCTGTTAAGCGGTGAGGAGATTAGGAAGAATATGCTATAAAATGCGACAACATCGCACTTCACTGCACCGCAGGTGCGTTTCATTGTTTACAACTTCACTGAATGAAATTCAACTTCACTAAACGAAGTTTAACTTCACAATTAAAAAGTGAAGTTCCATTGGAGTGAAGTTTTGCTATGCAAAGTGAAGTTTTACTATGTAAAATGTGTGCTAAAGCAGTGAATTTGTGCATAGCACAAAGAAAGGATATATTATGATAAAGCTTGGTATTATCGGTATAGGAAACATGGGTACAACACACTCAAAGAACATTTTTGAGGGAAAGTGTCCCGAGATTACACTCAGCGCTGTTTGCGATTTAAGAGATGACAGAGTTGAGTGGATAAAAAACGAGCATCCTGAGGTTGCAATTTTCAAGGATGCTGAGGAAATGATGGATAGCGGCAAGATTGATTCTGTTTTGATTTGCGTGCCACACTATGACCATCCAAAATATGCTATTATGGCAATGAAAAAGGGACTTCACACATTAATTGAAAAGCCTGCCGGCGTTTATACAAAGCATGTTCTTGAAATGAACAAGGTGGCTGATGAATGTAATGTGGTTTTCGGTATTATGATGAACCAAAGAACAAACTGTGTCTATCGCAAGATGCGTGAGCTTGTTCAAGGTGGAAAGTACGGAAAAATCAGAAGAGTCAGCTGGATAATTACAGACTGGTACCGTCCACAGGCATACTATGATAGCGGCGACTGGAGAGCTACCTGGAGTGGCGAGGGCGGTGGAGTTTTACTTAACCAATGCCCACACAATCTTGACCTTTATCAATGGATTTGCGGTATGCCAATTAAGGTACACGCAAAAATGTTCTTTGGCAAGCACCACGACATTGAGGTTGAGGACGATGTTACATCATATTGGGAATTTGAAAACGGCGCAA
>JAFQAM010000373.1 GCA_017416885.1 Clostridia bacterium
ATCTGCGGTGAACACTGTGTCGGAATTAAGGTATTTTGGGTTGAACACTACAACGCCGAAGGTAATCTTTTTACCGGTACTTTCGTACTCTTGAAGGCTATCTTGATTTACTACAAAGCCCGTTGCAATTCCGCTATTATCCGGGCCCATTGAGTAGCCAAGGCACTCAAAGATTGGCTTTGCGACAACCTCAGTTGCCTTTTCCAAGCCACAGGTGTTACATTTTAATACCTTTATACCATTTTCTGTATAGTTAGTATATGAAATTGACACAATCTCCAAATCGTGTGTGGGGTCATCACAGGTATATCTTGTCTTACAGCCTGCACACATTGTTATTCCGCCTATTGTTATTCTTTCGGCTTCATATGCGGAATAGAGTGTAATCATTTGAGCTGCCTTTACCTCGTCAAGAGTGTATGCTCTTCCTGTGTGGCAATACTTTTTGCCATCTGTTGACCAAAGTGTATAGCCACTTGGGATTGCAATTGTGTTCGAGCCAGAATAAGAATAAACGCCATCAATATATGCATTGATTACTGTATATGAGTCGAAGTTATTTCCAGCAATATTCTTCTTTTCCGCTTTAAGAAATACAGCTACCACATCGCCAGACTTTTTTGTTGTGTTCCAAGAATATCCGTAGTTATTTTCATTTTCCAGTGTAGCATTGCTTACCTTCCATACTTTTTTGCCTATTTCTTGGTCAAGTGTAAGCTGTGGTTCACCTGTAAATATATATACATCGCCAGCCGTTATACCTGTGTTGTAGCAGAATAGGGTGTTACCATTATCCTTAGTGTAAACTCCAACTGTCGCACTAATCGCATTTCCGCTAATTTTTTCACCATCGGCACTGAATACATAACGATCGCCTATTTCACCGCCCAAAATAGCAGCGCCTTTTGCTTGATAGTAAGCTTGGTTAGTTGTGATAAAGCCTACTACATTAAACTGGTATGGACCATCTATTGTTTTAAAAACATTATTGTAAATTCTTCCACCATACATTGTAAACTGTCTATCAGCATATATAAAGCCTACACCGTTTACATTCATTCTTATGCTTGTAAGTAGGTTTCCAAAGATTTCGCCACCGTACATATTAAAATAACATGACTTAAAGAGTGGTGCACTAATTACATTGTTACCGTAAATCTCAGCTCCGTCATACATATTGACGGTTTTTGCATAAAGAAGGCATGCGTTTACATTATCATCCTTTGTTATAGGATTGAAATTAGCAATTGCAGAGCCACTTAGTAGGTTCAAGCAAATATCAGGGAAAGCACCTGCATTATATTGTACGTTTTCAACCATCGACACATAGCTAACTCTATCGTGAGTTGCGTTTGAGCCATCAATTGTAAGCGTTCCGCCGTTCATTCCACCTAAATTGATAACTATCTTTTCATAAATCTCACTAATATTCATCCAACCATCAGTTGTAGAATAATTTGTAGGCATAATCTTGTAGTTACCACCGTCGGCAATAAAGGAAACCTCTACATTTGACTGATTCACAACAAGCTTAGAGCTTTCCCAGTCTGCCTTCAGGACATAGGTTATGCTTTTGTTTGCGTAAATGTCACAGGTGAGCTTAGAATCGACTATAATTGTGTCGCCATTTACTGCGCTTTCGTATGCTGTTTGATATTCAGCATCACTTGATACTGTATATGTTTGGGCACTTACACAAATAGCGAACAAAAGCATACACATTATTGCTGTGATTAAGGTAAAAAAATGCTTTCTCATAAAATTCTCCTTTTATTTTTAGTTTTTTCAGTTTAATTATATCACTCAAAAAAGCAAAATACAATAGGATTTTTTTGTTAAAATATGGACAAAAGTGTTTTTTTGTGATAGAATATTATAAAAAAGAGGTGATAATATGTATTTTTATTCCGGAAAATTAAGCCTCGGTAAATATACCGATACTGACAATTTTATCTTTGTTAATGATTTTGGATATTGCGAAGACTATTCAAAAATGTTCACATGTCGTGAAGGTGGAAGGCTAGACTATCAGCTTATTTATGTTAAATATGGCACTCTTACCATACATGAGAAAAACCAAAAGCACAAGCTTACAGCCGGAGATGTATGTCTATTTAGACCAACCGAGCCACAGATATATAGCATAGACGGGGAAAACACAACGCACTACTGGATTCTTTTCACCGGCACTGCGGTAAAAAGAATGCTAGGATTTTTCAAGGAGCGCTCATACCACATAGGTGCTTTCCCCGAGTTTGAGCATTTTTGTCGTAGCTTATGGAGCGATTTTCAAGCTGAGCAAGAAAGTGCTGAGCTTCTTTTGGACGGAGCGCTAATAACAATTATTGCTCGCATAGCTCAATTTGCAAATCAAAATGAAAAAAGCAATACCGAGTTAAGCAAGCTACGCCCTGCTATTGAAATTATGAAATCGGAATGCCATATACAGCGCTCAAATGACGAGCTTGCCTCTCTTTGTGGATTAAGTAAGTTTTATTTTATAAAGCTTTTCAAGAAAAACATAGGATTAGCGCCACATGAATATTATACAAAGCTAATAATGGACAAAAGCTCCAATTTATTGCTAAATACCAATTCTAGCATTAATGAAATTGCTAAGCTTTGTGGATTTGAGGATGCGCTATATTTTAGCAAAAAATTCAAAAAATATATGGGAATGTCGCCACGAGTATATCGAAAAAATAATAATTTTTTATAAATTAGAATAGAGCCTGAATAATCAGGCTCTATTTTAATGCGGTTTTTCAAGGTTAAAATTTTTCATCTATTGTATTGGCGATTTGCTCTGTATGAAGCCATCTTCCCTTTTCTCCATACAGTAATCTTTTTGCTAAATCGCCTGAGGCGCACCATGTGGTCATTAAAAGTCCGTTTATATGACCTGTATCGTGCTTGGTTGCGTAGTCTATAAAGGCTTCAAGATTGCCTTTATCTCTCCAAGGGCTTACCATTATTTTAAAGCCCTTATCGGCAAAAATATCTACCGAGGGGTATTTTTCGTATTTATCATAATGCCAATCGCATATGATAATATCCTTAGAAAGCATATCAATAGCGCTATCGCTACCGTCATCAGATGCCTCCCATCTGTTATAGCCTGTTTCTTTGGTGGAAAGGAGTCTATCTCCCCAGATAAGAGTGCTTCCACCTCGCTTTTTTATATGCTCGTTTAGTGAATTAATCCAGCTTGAAATAAGCTCTGCTCTTGATTTTTTCGAGCATTCAGGACACAGTCCTGCATTAAACACCTCATCACATCCGATATGTATCATATCTGACTCGAATGCGTCCATTAGCTCGTCTATTAGCTCG
>JAFQAM010000040.1 GCA_017416885.1 Clostridia bacterium
AATAAATCAAGGCATAGCCTTGTATATCATCCGCAACTTGTTGCGGTATATCATCAGCCCGTAGGGCTGGATATCATCAAGCCGCAGGAGGATACACGTTGGCGCGTGATGAGATACACGGCGTTGCCGTGATGATATCCAGCCCCGCAGGGGCTGATGATATGCCAAGCCTGCGGCTTGGATAAACAAAAAGGGAACTTTTGGTAGACAAAAGTTCTCTTTTTGTTGCCTTAAACGAGTGAAAAGGTGTCTAAACAAGGTAAAAACGAACAAAAGGTCAAAAAACGATATATCTCGATTAGTCTCTGACAGTACAAATACTGGATGATTAAATTTCTATAATAGCTTTTTCATAGGCGTTTACATACTTTGTTTTATTACTTTCTATCGTCCTTTGTGTTCTGCCGTAATTCAGGTGATTATGTCCATAAACAAAATACGCAGGCTGCATTTTTTCAATAAAATCTCCGATAGATTGGTATCCCCGATGCATTGTGTCTTGGCCATCTCCTATTCCCAAAGCCGGATAATGAGAAATAATAATATCGACACGTGTATTATGCTTGTTTTTTCGATATAATCTCTTTAATTTCTTGCGCATTTCAGCTTCGGATAGAATCTGTCCATTTCTTTTTTGACACCCTATACCAATAATCCTGATTCCAAAAACCTCTATACTTTTCCACTCTATAAGCTCCTTATCAAATAGACTGGTTTTATAAGTATCATGATTTCCTTTCACGTAAAACAAAGGTTTCTTTATGTTGGTTTTTATGGTTTCTAAATAACTGTACGGCAAATCGCCCACTGATAAAATAAGGTCAACATTCTCAAGGTCATTCTCATGGTAATATTCCGAAAGATATTTACTTTCCTCATCGGATATGACTAAGATTTTCATTTAATCACCTCTTTTTTATCAATATTCAAGTCTTTTTATCATTATATCACACAATCTCCAATAAATCAAGGCATAGCCTTGTATATCATCCGCAACTTGTTGCGGTATATCATCAGCCCGTAGGGCTGGATATCATCAAGCCGCAGGAGGATACACGCTGGCGCGTGATGAGATACAAGGGCGGTGAGCCGCCCTTGATGATATGCACCGCACTTCGCGCGGTGATGATATACCAAGCCTGCGGCTTGGATAAACAAAAAGATAACTTTTGGTAGACAAAAGTTATCTTTTTGTTGGCGCAGGATTTGGGATTTGAACCCAAGCGACGCTTTCACGCCCTACGAGATTTCGAGTCACGCCTCTTCAACCACTTGAGTAATCCTGCATTTATTATATCTCAAATCTATATTGCAGTCTTCAACCTGCGACTCCCTATCGGTCGCTGCATAAATTCCATCAATCAATCGCGCTTCGCCGAGGCTTGCGTTCTTGGGATGTCATTTAACTTGAGTAATCCTGCATAAATTTTGCTAAATTAGTATATCACAAAAAAATTAAGTTTTCAATAGTTGGTTGAAAAAAAGTAATATTTGTGCTAAAATATAAAAAGCTATTCTGAAAGGGGGGACGAAAAATGAACAGCGCGGACAGAAAATATATTAAAATGACTGAAACGCCAATACCTAAGCTTGTAATTTCTCTTGGCATTCCTACTACTATCAGTATGCTGATTACAAATATTTATAATATGGCGGACTCATTTTTCGTTAGCCAGATTTCTGATAGCGCAGGCGGAGCAACAAGCGTTGTGTTTGGAATTATGACTATTTTACAAGCATTCGGCTTTATGTTCGGTCAAGGCTCAGGTGCGCAAATCAGCCGCTTCTTAGGAAGGCAGGATAAGGAAAACGCATGCAAATATGCTTCAACAAGCTTCTTTTATGCGCTTTTGTGCGGAGCTATCATTTTAGCAGGCGGTCTTATCCTTTTAGAGCCCCTTATGTATCTTTTAGGTAGCACAGACACAATTTTGCCCTACGCCAAGGATTACGGAATGTGTATTTTAATTGCCGCCCCCGCTATGACCGCAAGCTGTGTGCTTAATAATATCCTTCGCTATGAGGGAATGGCAACTCTTGCAATGATAGGACTTACAACAGGCGGTATCTTGAATATTATCCTTGACCCTGTGTTTATTTTCGCATTAAATATGGGAATAGAGGGAGCAGGACTTGCAACCGCGCTTTCACAGTATATTTCATTCTTTATATTGCTTTATATGTTTTTAGCCAAAAAAACACAAAGCAGGCTTTCATTAAAATATATTGACAAATCCTTTAAAACCATAGGAAGCATAGTAAAGGAAGGTATTCCAAGCTTTGCAAGACAAGGCTTAAACAGTGTTTCAACAGTAGTCTTGAACGCGCAGGCTAAGGTATATGGAGATGTAGCAATCGCCGCAATGGGCTATGTTTCAAAAACCGCAGGACTCATATTCAGCGTAGGACTTGGCATAGGACAAGGCTTCCAGCCTGTTGTTGGCTTTAATTATGGCGCTAAAAAATACGGTAGAGTAAGAAAGGCTTCAATATTTACATATATATTCAGCACCGTGTTCCTCGGTGTAATATCAGCCGTATGCTTTATTTACGCGCCTGAAATTATGTATATGTTCGGCGAAAGCAATGAGGTAGTCGAGGTAGGCACCATTGCCCTTCAAGCATTCTGTATAAGTATGCTGCTATTCCCAATATCGGTAGTGGCTACAATGCTTTTCCAATCAATCGGCAAAAGCATATCTGCATTATTTTTATCTTGCTTGCAAAACGGACTTTTGCTTATCCCAATGTATTATATCCTACCAAAATATATAGACATCTTAGGCATTCAAATCGCCCGCCCACTTGCTTATGTGCTGTCCTCAATAATTTCAGCCCCAATGCTGATTGTATTCCTACGCAAGCTTAAAAAACAGCAAGCAGAATAATCACATTTGCGAAGCAAATATTTCATAGCGTAGCGATTTCACCGTGAAACGATTTAACCGCGTAGCAATTTCACAAAAAAATAACGACTACTTTTTAAGTAGTCGTATTTTTTATATTATCTCCCACCGAGCCGTGTAAAGCAATCATTTGAACCTTGTCTTGAACAAGGCGGCGCTCTCATAATATCTTTACTGCTTCCAACATCCGTTAACCAAGTCCGACCAAAGGTCCATTAAGAGTGATTTCACGGGAGGCCTGCAAACCAATATTGGATATTGAGCTCCTTTTATAAATTGTAGGTCGAATACATCGCCTTATCACGCACTAAGCAGGATTTAAAACAATTTGATAATAGTATATGCGCTTTTTATAAATTAATGATTATTTTTCATCGTGATTAATAACATTAATTCTTTTATCAAAAACCTCACAGGCTTCCTCCAATTCCTTGCCGTCGACAGGCTGGTAAATATCTTCCTTTTTGCCTGCTTTTACTTTTTTTAAAACATAATATTCAGTTGGAGTAATGGCAACATAGGTTGAGCCGTTAATGACGCATTCATCAATAACCTCATAGGTAGTTTGAGAGCCGTCATCCTCTGTAAAGGTTAGAAAATTTTTGTTTTTGTCCATCACATACACCTCATTTACATTCTTATTTTACCACAATTACAGATACTTGTCAAGACTTTTTATTGTCCCTCAATAATATTGTCTCCAAAATGCTTAACCACAACAACCTGCTTTGTTGCGTAAGCTCTTTCAACAAGCTCATCAAAGTTAAGTCTGTTTTGCTCCTCAAGTACCTTCTCAAGCTCAGGTCTTGTTCTTGGATGCTTTGGAGTAAATACAGTACAGCAATCCTCATATGGCAAAATTGATGTATCAAATGTTCCGATTTTTCTTGAAATTTCAATAATCTCATTTTTATCCATACCGATAAGCGGACGGTAGATTGGAATATCTGCCATTTCGTTTACAACATGGATAGCCTTCATTGTCTGAGAAGCAACCTGTCCTAAGCTTTCGCCTGTGATAATCGCTTCACAGCCCACCTCGTGAGCAAGCTTTAATGAAAGCGCCATCATATAACGGCGGAGAAGTAATGTGAAGTAATCCTCATCGCAGTTATCACGAAGCAATTCTTGAATTTCAGTAAGTGAGATTATATGAACTCTTACGCGCATTGTGTAATCGCAAAGGATTTTCGCAAGCTCCAAAACCTTTTCCTTAGCTCTTTCTGAGGTGTAGGGGAAGCTTTCAAAGTGTACGCATTCCAATGCTACTCCGCGCTTTGCCATCATAAAGCCGGCAACAGGAGAGTCAATTCCGCCTGAAAGCAAAAGTAAGCCTGTACCGCTTGTTCCGTACGGAATACCGCCCGCGCCCTTTTCCTGTCCTGCGTGGATAAATGCCTCGCTGTCACGGATTTCAACTCTGACAGTAATCTCGGGATTTTTAACATCAACCTTAATTCCTTTTACACAGGAGAGAATAGCGCCGCCAACCTCATTTGAAATTTCAGGCGAGGTCATAGGAAAGCGCTTGTCAGCTCTCTTTGATTCAACCTTAAAGGTCTTGTAGCCTTTTAGCTTTTCGGGTAAATATTCCTTTACGATATTTAAAATTGTGTCAATATTCTTTTCGCAAGCAATAGCCTTTGAAACTCCGACAAAGCCAAATACATGCTTTGCCTGGAATAGCATATCGTCTATCCTTTCAATAGCGCCGTTATCAAGCGGTTCAATATATACAGTGCTCTGTGAGTAGTAAATTTTATAGTTGCCTATTCTTTTTGCGCGAAGTCTTAATTGCTTAAGCATTTTCACCTCAAAATCGGAACGGTTGGCTCCCTTTAAAATTACCTCACCGTATTTACATAAAATAACCTCTTTATTAATACAAGTACTCATCTTATCTGTCCGTCACCCTTTATTATATATTTTTCAGTGGTCAGCGCGCCAAGTCCCATAGGACCTCTTACATGAAGCTTTTGAGTGGAAATACCGATTTCCGCGCCAAGACCGAACTCACCGCCGTCTGTAAATCTTGTTGATGCATTTACATAAAGAGAGCAGGAGTCAATGCTCTTTACAAACAGGTCGGCATTGCGTCCGTTTTCTGTAATAATAGCTTCACTGTGTCCTGTTGAATATTTTCTTAT
>JAFQAM010000041.1 GCA_017416885.1 Clostridia bacterium
GTCTGCTCTTTTTCTGTTAGTGAAGTTTTCGCTACTGCGAAAGTGAAGTTGTGCTACGCATAATGATGTTGTTCGCAGTGAAGTTAAGCTTGCCCACTTTGCCAATGACAAAACTTCACTATCCGCAGGATAACTTCACTTACGAAGTAAACTTCACTTGCCCATAAGGGCAAACTTAGTTAGCGTGATACTCCGTTAAGAGTATCACGCTGAAATCTGCACGGTTTTTTGGATATATTTAAAGAAGCGATATTACACCGATACTATTACAAGCTCAACCTTTTCTTTATCGCAGTGCTTTTTTATTTCATCCGAAATTTGATTTTTATCATCTGTTATAATCGTGTCAAAATCTGATATTTTTGCAAAGCGGCATATGGAATTTTTGCATATCTTGTTGCTTTCGGCAATTAAAACAGAGGCACTTGAGCGTTCAATCAACTGCTTTGAATAAGAGCATTCGTCAAGACTGTACGAGGATACTGCATCAAATGATATCGCGGTGCAGGAAACAAAGGAAATATCAAAATAATAATCCTTTAATGTGTCGGTGGCAAACGCACCCTTTGAAAAGCGGTTTTGAATATCCAGCTCTCCGCCAATAAAAATGATGCGACCGGTAATTTCTTCCCTGTTAAATTTATTCAGCAATATGCTTGCAATTGATATGGAGTTTGTGACGAATGTAACGTTTTTCACTCCGCTTACGGAATTTGCAATTGACTGTATGGATACTCCCGCATCAAAGGCAACAACGCTTCCGTCCTGTATCATAGATGATGCACGCATTCCGATTGTTAATTTTTGTTGTTGATTTGACTTGATTCTCAACAAATAATCCTCATCCTTGCGACAAGAGGGCTTGCTTAAAATAGCACCGCCACGCACCTTTTTTACTAAATTGTCCTTGCAAAGCTTGTTTATATCACGCCTTATAGTTTCAATGGATACTTCAAATTTTTTAGCAATATCCGATATGGAGGCAAATCCGTGCTCTTTGGCAACAGACAGTATGTAATCTTGTCTTTCTTCAAGTCCTATCATATTTCAATACCCGTTTTTATTTAATTATACTATGACAATATATTTTTTTCAATAGAATAATGAATAAAATGTTGAATTTTATGTTGAGTTTTTTGAAAAGTCAACAAAACACAACAAATATTCGTTAAAACATAGAAAAAACAAATAAATACTTGAAAACTTGTTTACAATAATTTACAATAAGGTTGTATATGTATGCATATACACTTAAAAAATCAGCTATCAATGTTGAATTTGCAACATCACGATTGATTTGCGAAAATAAAACAAAGCTGATTAGATTGCTTTATGGCATACGCCAAATAGCATTGTAAAATATTTTTTGGGAGGAAATTATGAAAAAAACACTTTTAATTCTTGCGTTTGTGCTATCATTGATTTTTGTTTTTTCTATTGTATCCTTGGCTCAAGAAACAGAAAATACATACTATGTAGTGCAAAGCGAGGAATCCGAGCTTGCCGCTTCGTTAATAGCTGAGGGAAAAAGCATTGTCGGAATTGACAAGCTTTACTCTTCGCCCTCAAATGCTATGGCTGAGAATTCCACATATTTTATCAGTCAATTTGACGGTAAGACACTAAATCTTATTCTTGCCGAGGATGTAAGTTACCGCGCAGGAAATGATTCAGGACCAAGGGCAACGGGTATTCGTCTTGATAAGGCAGTTACATTAAATGTATACTTTAACGGTCACAGCTGGTGGATTCCCGATGATAATAACTATTCCGGCTTTTTCGTTAACAATCAAAACGCACACCTTTCTTTAATAGGAAACAGAACTTTAGAAGAGGTTAGCGCACCATTTGACCTAAACAGCGTAAGTGCAACTGTCAAATCGTCAAAGGTTGACTATTACGCAGGATATGTTGGACTTTATATTGAAACAGGTGACGTAACCGTTAAAAATGCAGTTATTATCGGTCATGATGAGCTTATTTATCAAAGAAAGGATTATGCTTCAGGTACAACCGTTCTTACTCTTGATACTTGTATGGTTAGAATTAAAAATTCAAAATATGACCCGATTTCTCTTAAATGCGAGGGTACAAGCAATGATGCAACCGCCAGTGCAACAATAAGATTTAACCATCTTTACACCGATGACATTCAAATCAATAACATTATGGAAGGCAGTTACATTAATAACAGCGTAATAAAAACGTTTTATACAGATAGCTGGCACGCAAATGACAGAATAGGTAAGGACTATATTTATATTAACAATACCACGATAAATGAATATACGACCTATGGCGACTGCCAACATCCGATTGCTAAAAATTCTACCTTCGGTAAAATTAATTTAACGGGAGACACATCAGGCGGTGCTTACGCAACGCTTATAGACAGCACTTATACGGAATTATATCTTGTAAGAAGATATACAGAACCGAAAAGAAACGGTATTCTATATATAGTTACAGAAGCAGATTGCGAAAATGCAGCTACAAGAATAGTTTATACCTATGACGATGAAACAAAAGCAAATGTATCAAGCATAGATGAGGAATATCCGAAAAACAACCCTGCGTTGGGACACAGTACAAAAAATAATCCTTTGGCCATTTCATATACGAACTTCCTTGAAAAGGGCAACGGTATATATATTTGTGATGCTTGCTCAAAGGAATTTGTTGGTAAGTTAAATCCTTTATTTGTTTTCATTGGTTATTCAGTATATGAGGGCGAAGATGCTTCAATTGCCATCGGTTACAAAGTGGATAACGAGGCAATTGAACTATACAAGACTGTAACAGGAAAATCATTTAATTACGGCGTATATGCAGTAGCAAAGGATAAAATAGGCGACAAGGATATCTTTGGTGCAGACGGAAAAGTATCAGAGGGAGTTATCAACGCTGATTTAACAGAATTTAATTTCAGAACAATTGAACTTAAAATTAAGGGCATTTCAGATGAATACAAAAACTCAAAATTTGCTATGGGTGCATATGTTGTGGAAAATGATGGACAATCAACCTTGTATTCATATTTACAACACGGCAAAATAAACGAAAATGAAAAATACACCTTTGATTCATATAATGAGATTTTAGAAATTATGCCACCCGAAATAATACCGTTTGATGACATTGAGATTGAGGTGGGAGACAAAATATCTCTTTCAAAAACCGCTTTTGTAAACGGCGTGGAAAAAACTTTAACATATACATTTGAAGATTCAAGTATTTCAATCGAAGACTATGTTCTTACAGGTCTTTCACACGCAAATAATGTAAAGGTAACAGTAAGCGGTAAAGGCGTTCAAGGTGAATTTAATGTAACAGTAAGAGATTACTCTAAATACAAATATGTTGTAGTAATCGGTGTTGATGGAGCAGGTGCATACTTTGCAAATGCTAATACACCAAACCTTGACAAAATTTTTGCAAACGGAGCATTAACTTATAATTGTTTAACTTCTAATCCTACAATAAGTGCTCAATGTTGGGGCTCACTCCTTCACGGTGTAACACCTAATCTTCACGGTCTTACAAACGATAGTGCAGCAGCAGGCGCTTATCCAAACGATTCAAGTTATCCAAGCTTCTTCCGTGTAATTCGTGAAAATAACGAAAATGCAGTTCTTGCATCATTTGCAGGTTGGAATCCAATTAATGTTGGTATAGTAGAGGACGGTATTGGCGTTTACAAAAAAGGCGGTATGTCCGACTCGGCTTTAACTGCGGAAATTCTTGCATATCTTGCTCAAAATAATCCTGATGCTATGTTTATTCAATTTGACGAAGCAGATGCAGCAGGCCACTCATCAGGCTACGGCACAGCAACTCAACTTGCTAAAATAGCTGAGATTGATGCTTATATCGGTCAAATTTATGCTTCGTACGAGCAAAAGGGAATCCTTAACGAAACATTATTTATCGTTACTGCCGACCACGGTGGAAACGGAACAAGCCACGGTGGATTAACAGATACTGAAAAATATGTTATGTTTGCAGCAACAGGAAAAACTGTTGTTAATGGTACAATTGGCGATATTGAAATTCGTGATACTGCTGCTATCGTTCTTCACGCATTAGGCTATGAACAACCGGAAAAATGGTCAGCAAGAGTTCCTTCTAATTTATTTAACGGTATTGAAGCACCGCTACACCGTCCGGGAACTATGCCCGGTCGTTACCACGAAACAGAAGCAACTCCTGAAAAAGGTAGTGAGGGCTATGTAACCAATTTTGTGGATAACACATTAAATACATATTTGACCTTTGACGGTAATGTAGCGGATAATTGCGGTGGAAATACAACTCCAAATAAGACAATTACATATAAGGATGGATATTACGGACAGGGTGCGGCGCTTAATGGAGGCTATGTAACTCTTGAAGATTTTGACATATCAATGGAAAAATTTACTATGTCCTTCTGGATGAAAGCAAGCTCTATTTCATCAGACCCGTGTATTATTTCCAACAAAAATTGGCAATCGGGACAAAATACAGGCTTTGCCTTGACCTTTGTAAATAATGGAGGACCTTGTATAAGACTGAATTATGTTGAGGGCAGCAATAAGCGAGTAGATCTCGATTATGCTCTTCCAAGCGATTATACAAGCGGTTGGGTACATATAATAGCTATATTTGACCGCGAAAATAATAAGATTGGTTTAAGCATTGATTTTGCGGATATCAAAACAAGTAACATTCCTGCAAGTCAGCAAGGCGTATCACTTGATGCAGGCTTGAACACCAACATCGGTCAGGACGGCAGAGGCACATATAATCACGCGCTACCTGCAACCATTGATGAATTTATGATTTTCGAGGGCGCATTTACGCAAGAGGATGTAAATGCACTTATGGAATATTACGGAATGAAAAATTAGTATGAGGTGATATAATGAAATACTTAACACCAAAATATGAAAGCGTTATCATTGAAGCAAAAGACGTTATAACTTCCTCAACTGCAAGCAATAAATATGAAATTGAGCAAGAGGATAACGGCAAAGGCAACGTTATAATGGACGCAATAAATATTTTTAGATAAAACACAAACTCGTGCTAAGAAGGGTGATGTCCTTAGCGGAGAATTTGTAAAACACCGCTAAATGCGAGCATCGCATTTGACTGGTCAAATACTCTATGGGCTAAGCCCAAACCCTTATTATGAGCAGAGCGAATAACAAGGTTCTGCGTAGCAGGTTCTTATACAAACAGAAAGAGCAAACACGCAAGGGGGAAAACCTTATGTGTCTGCTCTTTTTCTGTTAGTGAAGTTTTCGCTACCGCGAAAGTGAAGCTGTGCTACGCATAATGATGTTGCTCGCAGTGAAGTTAAGCTTGCCCGCTTTGCCAAAGGCAAATTTAGTTTTAGCGTGTTCTAAGTTAAGGATAACACGCTAATCCATAGACTTTTATTAAATCAAAGCGATTATTAAAAAACTGAGCATCAGCTCAGTTTTTTATAGGTTTATTTTTCATTGCTTTCAAGCGCGACAACTCCCTTTAGGATTTCCTGCGCTTCAAGCGGAAATCTGCCTAAATGGTCGGGACCGATATTGATAAGATAATTAATATCAAGACTATTCAGCTTTTTCTTGTTTTGGTAAATTTGCTCACTGCTTTTCCAATTGCGGTCCCAGGAGTTATAGCCCCAGGAATCGTTTAATGTGCAAGCCGACTCATAAAAGCCGTATGGAGAGGGCTTGAAGCCTTCAATTGAGTTGAAATCAATTGCTCCCTCGGCAGCTTTTTTATCGTCGGGAATTTCGTTATCGCCTAAGGAAACATAATCATATTTGCCGTTGCCTAAGCGTGAATTTACAAGGCAATTTGGCTGATATTTTTTAACAAGGTCATATATTTCCTGACTTTGCTCAGGCGTTAATGTCATAGGCATATCAAACCAGGCAAGAGCAATTTCGCCGTACTGTGTCATAATTTCCTTGATTTGAGGAATGATTTTATTTCTAAATGTGATATTAAAATCCTTTTTATCCTTACAAGGAAAATCCCAGGAGTTATCCCAGCTGACACCCGCGCAGCCAACAGGCTCGGTTTTATAGCCGCCGCCGTTTTCCTCGTGCCAATCAAGGTCCTGCGAATAGTAAATGCCGAACTTCAAGCCGTATTTTTTACAAGCTTCGCTTAGCTCCCCAATAATATCTCTTTTGAACGGTGAAAAATCAACGCAGTTATACGCGTCAGCCTCGGATTTAAAAAGCGCAAAGCCGTCGTGATGCTTTGTTGTTATAACGATATATTTCATTCCGCAATCGTACGCAAATTTTGCATACTCGTCAGCATCAAAATATATAGGATTGAATGCTTTTGCGATTCTCTCCATTTCGCTGTTTGGTATTGCAAGCGCAGATTGAATCCATTCAGCATAATTATGGGATTTTTGACCCTTATAAACTCCCCCTAAAACAGAATACAAGCCAAAATGGAGCATAAGACCGTATTTTGCTTCCTTAAACCATTTAATTCCGTCCATAATAATACCTCGCATAATATTTTTAATAATTATACTATTAAATTTTGCTTTTGTAAATACTTATATGAATTTTTCCTTATACTGTGGGAATTTACCGGAGATATCTCTTTCTGATACGATCAAATCAATATCCTTTATTGTGCATATGGTATTAAGAAATGGCTCACCGATTTTTTGCGAGTTTAGGAGTAAAACTGATTTTTTTGAGCATTCAATCATTGCTTTGCTTATTTGGTTTTCTGCAACGGAGTTGTCCGTAAGCTTTCCATCGGGAGTTAGAGATGAAACAGAGAAAAAGCAAATATCAGCATTAAATTTTCTTATAAATTCCTCTGCAAGAGTGCCTACATACCCAAAGGAGGTTTTAGATGCCTCGCCACCTGAAACAAATGTTTTTATTCCTGTTTTTGCAAGAAGAAATGATGCCTTGGTGCTATTGGTAATTACAATAATTGAGCTTTTGGAGCTTAAATGCTTTAAAAGATGAAGGCATGTTGATGAAGCATCAACCATAATAGTGTCGCCATCCTTAATTAAATCAAGACATTTTTGCGCAATGCAGTCCTTTTCCTCAACAAATTTAGTTTCGCGAAGCTCTTGTGGAGTGCCCTCCCATTGAATACTGTTAAAAACCGCTCCGCCTGGCGTTCTTATAATTTTTCTGCCTTCTGCTAGTGATTTTAAATCTCTACGCACCGTAGGTGCGCTTACAAAAAGATGGGTGCAAAGCTCCTCGATTGTTGCCTCACGGTTTTGGCGCAAATATTCAAGTATTATTTTCTCTCTATCCTTAAATGACATTTTGACCTCTTTGTTATCATAATGATTAGAAAATGTATGTGATTAATCACAAATTGAGCATTTTGTTCAGGATTTTTTAAAAATATTGACAAATTTGCTCAAATGTATTATAACATAATCAGATACTAAAAATCAAGGAGAGATTTTATGAAAAGCATTTACAAAAGATTCCTTTGTCTTATTCTTGCTTTAATAATGGCGCTTGGCGTAATTCAAAGCGTAGCGTTTACCGCTTTTGCAAGCGAGGGCGAGGTGACAGAGGAGACAGAGACTCTTGTTGACAGAACAAAGGAGCCTGTTACCATTACAAACGGCGATTATTCGCTTACGGTTAATAAAACCGTATTTGAGGTTGGAGAGCCAATTTACGTTTCCGCAACGGGAGCCCACGCCCAATCCTGGGTTGGACTTTACAGCACGACGGGCGTAAGCGCGGGAGATTCATCCCTCGTTTGGAAAAACTTATCAAGCGCAGGTCAGGGCGTTACCTTTGATCTTGTGTCCCAATACGACAAGCAAGAGGATAGCACCTTTGAATTTGTAGACGGTGCGCTTCCCGAGGGCGAATATATTATTCGTTTATTCGGAGATGGCTCATCAAATGCAAGCTCAGTTAAGGCGCTTGTTCACATTAAGGTTGGTAATCCACCTGATATTTCAGGCGAGCAAGGTGTACTTGAAATTGAGGACAGAGCAGTATCAAGCGGCGATCCCGTTATGGTTAGCGCAGATCTTTTATATAACGATACGTGGGTAGGCGTTTATGCTTACGGCAGCTACTCAAAGAGCTCGTTGTTATGGTATTGGGTAAGAACTCCGGGAGATGGCGTTGCTTATAACGCCGTATCCGGCAGAACTCTTTCAGGCGGCGCGTATTTAGTAAGACTTTGTCCGCACGACGGCTCAGGCTTTGGTAATGACATTGCAAATGCACTTGTAATCGTTGAGGATGAATACAATGTATCATATCTTAGCAGAATGGCGGTTGTTGATGATAACACAGGTGGCACAGAGGATGTCGGCGGTGGCACAGAAAATCCAGACACACCAGACACACCAGACACACCTGATACACCGGTTACACCTGATACACCCGTTGAGCCTGAAAGCAAGGACACCTTTGAGTCCACAGGTAGCGCGGTTAAGCTTACAAACGGCGAGTTTGAGCTTTGTGTAAACAAAACCGTATTTAAGGTAGGCGAGCCTATTTTAGTTTCAGCTAAGGGACCTAATGATCTTGACTGGATTGGAATTTATAGAGTACAGGACAACGCCTCAATTAAGTATCAGTTTGTTGATAATGTAGGCGATGGCGTTTGGTTTGATATCACTAATAATTACATAGAGGGCGGGAAATACAAGGAGTACGGCTCACTTCCCGAGGGCGAATATGTAATCCGCTTACAAGCAAATAATAGCGACTATCTTGAGGGCAACCGTGCTCTTGTTAAAATTAAAATCGGAAATCCTGATACTGATAAAGCATTTGGAAACAGTGAACTTTTAAGCACAGACAAAAACATATATAAGCCAGGCGAGGCAATTATGGTAACTCCTTCTATGGTTGAGGGACATAATGACTCATGGGTTGGCATTTACGGATTTGACCGCTTCCACAAGGATGGCTCTATTCGTTGGGAGTGGGTAAAAACCAATGGCGACGGCGTTGCGTTTGATATTACAGGCGGTAATACATTTGCTCCTGGAGTGTATCTAATTCGCTTGCTTCCATACGACACAGGCGATATGAATACAGTTGTTGCTTACAAAATGGTAATTATTGAGGGCGACACGGTCGTTTCCTATGAATCCGTAGTAACAGATAAAAACCTTGGCATAGCCCCTCCAACGTACGAGGGAAATAGCAGCGTTACAGTTTCAAACGATACACACTCACTTTCAGTAAACAAAACAAAATTTGATGTAGGCGAGGAAATTTTAGTTTCCGCAGTTGGTGTTCACGCTAAGGACTGGATTGGTATTGCACAGCGTAATAATAAGGAAGCAACAATCCGTTGGTATTATATTGCAGATGCAGGAAACGGAGAAGAATATGATATTAGAAGCGCGCCAAACATCGGAGGAAACCTTGGTCATTTAAAGGATTTACCCGAAGGACCTTATACAATCTACCTTGTTGAAAAGGACGGATATTTAAAGAACGGCTATACCTTTAGTATAAATGTTTCAATAGGTGACATAGAGGATGCAGACAACGGCAAAACGGAGGGCGGTACACAAACAGGCGGTAACACGCCTACTTATGGAGTTATTTCGCCAACAAGCGCAGTATATGTACCAAGCATAAACGGATATGCGGCTGGCACAGTTGAGGTTACTATGCCAATAGAAGCCCTTAACTCCCATAACATCGTTATGTATTGGGGAAATGAAAACGGAATTCTTGAAAATTACGCTCCGCACGCTCGCTTTAAGGTTACAAGCACCATAGCATCATATACCTTTACTAAGAGTGTTATTATTCCTAAGGATGCTACAAGACTTTTAATTTATTCACAGAAGAATACAACAGGCGAAATGTCAAGTGAGTATGTAACAGTTGAATTACCACAAGGCTCACAAATGAACATAACAAGTAATAAGATTACATCATTCTATGCAATCAGTGATGTTCACATCGGCTCTGCAAACGGAGCAAAGCATTTTAAGCTTATGCTTAAGGATGCGGTTTCATTAAATCCTAATGGTGTAGCTATCTTTATAGCAGGCGATATTGCAGATAACGGCAGAGAGGACCAATACGCACAAGCGGTCGCTATTCATAGCGAGGTAATGTCTGAAATGGGCGTAAGTGCAAGTGATTACCCAATGTTCTTTGCAATCGGCAACCACGATTACCCTGCAGCTACAAGTGCATTCCTATCATATGCAGTTTTACCTGATGGCACTCATCCAACAGATACATGCTACGATTTTTGGTTTAACGGCTATCATTATATTATGCTTGGTAGTGACAGTCCATCAGGACTTAATGCAACATTTACCGAGGAAACACTTGCATGGCTTGATACAACACTTGCACAAGGCAGAGATGAAGGCAAGCCAACATTCATTTTCTTACATCAGCCTATGTTTAATACAGTTTCAGGTAGCTTACCTGGAGAGGGCTGGCACGGAGTTACAAATGAGGATGCACTCAAGGCGGTAATCAGTAAGTATCCTGAAATTATAATGTTTAACGGACACACCCACTGGGAAATGAATTCTAAAGGCAATATGTTTGATGCAACCGAGGAGCTTCCAATAAACATCTTTAACTGCGCATCAGTTAGCTATTTATGGAGTGGCTTTAATAAGACAACAGGCGAGCATCTTGACGGTAGCCAAGGCTACTATGTTGAGATTTACAGTGACAGAGTAGCTGTAAAGGGACGCGATTTTGTAAATGCAAAATGGATTGCAGCTGCACAATATTGTGTTGAATTACAAAAAAGTAATGATGAAATAGAGCATAATTATGAAATTAAGGATATTACCTATTCAAACGGATATGGCAATACAGGAAAAATAACATATGAATGCTTAGACTGTCATATAATCAAGGAGGAAATTGCTCCTGTGCTTATTGAATGTCTTGGATATTCAATGCCAGAGGATGGTAGAGGACAAATTGCAATCGGGTTTAAGGTAAACAATGAAGCCATTAAGCAATACGAAAAAGCAACAGGCAAGACCTTAAAATACGGCGTATTCGCAGTGTTAAAGGATAAAATCGGTACAAATGATATCTTTAACGAAAGTGGAAACGCATCAGACGGCGTTATCAATGCCGAGGTTTCGGGCAATAACTATGTAGCCGTTGAATTAAAAATTACAGGCTTTACCGATGAATATAAGGACATAAAGCTTGCTATGGGCGTTTATGTAATCACCGCCGATGAAGCAGATGATGAAGCAACCGAGATTAAGCCTGAATATTCCTACCTACAAGCAGGCGCGCCAAACGAAAATGAGAAATACGAGTTCGTTTCCTACAATGATGTTGCAAACGGCATTTCAAGGGATGAATAAAAATAAAAATATATAGCAAAAACCGTATGGAAAAGCGGCGGGTTTCTAAGGACAGTTTTTACAATAATTCAATAGAAAGACAAACGGTTACAGCCAGAGGCTCCCTTGTGTAAAGGGAGCTGTCAACGCAGTTGACTGAGGGATTGTAACAAGAAATTAACTCAAATCAAGCATTTCCAAATACATATGCCCGTTTGTGGCAATGTAATCTTTTCTGCCGGTTAAGTTATCACCCAACAAAAGGTCAA
>JAFQAM010000374.1 GCA_017416885.1 Clostridia bacterium
ATGGACCATCTTGGCTCAGGTAAAGACTGGGATTTAGCAAGAAGAGCAGGCGGTATTAAGATATTACCACCGTTTATCACTGCATATGCTAACCACGAAAATTCACTTTACACAACAAGACTTGAGGCTTTAAAAAGTGTAAATCACTCAATTAGCAAAATTCCTGATGACTATGTAGTTTTATCCGACTGTGATGTTATTTGCAATATTGATTTAAATGATATGATTAAAAATCATATTGAAAATGATGCAGATATCACAATTGCGGTTAAAAAGGTAAAGCTAACTAAGGAACAGGCGAAATTGAATGTTATTTTTGATTCTGACGATAACGGAAGAATTATTGATGTTCAAGCTTATCCGACTAATTTCTCAGGTGAAGCGGATATCAATCTTAATATTATGGTTATGAGTAGACATTACTTGCAGGAAATTGTTCTTGATGCCATTGCTCACAATTATAATAGCTTAACAAAGGATATTATGCTTAAAAATGTTAACCGCAAGAATTATCGCACATACAGATATAATGGTTATTTTGCAAGTATTTGCTCATCAGAGGACTATTATAAGTCAAATATGGAGCTTATTAAGGATAAAACTGTAAGAGAGCAATTATTTGGCGTAAAGAATAGACCTGTTTATACAAAGGTTAGAAACTCTGCACCAACATATTATAGTCCAGATGCAAAGGTTAAGAATTCTTTAATTGCGGATGGCTGTGAGATTTACGGTGAGGTTGAAAATTCAATAATTTTCAGAGGTACAAAGATTGGTAAGGGAACAGTAGTTAAAAATTGTATTCTTTTCCAAGATACATTTACCGGAGAAAATGTTAAGCTTAATTGCGTTATAGCTGACAAGAATGTTGTTATCAGAGATAATAAAAATCTTTCAGGTGACGAGTCCTTGCCATTCTATCTTGCAAAGGGCAAAATGATTTAATAAATCGACATAAAACGGAGTATAATAATGAAAATATTATTTGTTGGAGCAGAAGCTGTTCCGTATATTTCAACAGGCGGACTTGGTGATGTTTTAGGCTCTTTACCACAAGCTTTAGCAAAGAAAAAAGGCATGGATGTCCGTGTTGTATTACCTCTTTATAAGAAAACAAAGGAAAAGTTTGCCAATCAGCTTGTATTCGTTGATAAAACAACGGTATCTTTAGCGTGGAGAAATCAGTACTGCGGTATTTACAAGGTCGAAAATGACGGTGTAACATACTACTTTATTGATAATGAGTATTACTTTAACAGAGACACAATTTACGGTGAATTTGATGATGCCGAGCGTTTCGCCTTCTTTGGTAAGGCTGTGCTTGATATTATGCCTGTGATAGATTTCTATCCCGATATTATGCACACTAATGACTGGCAAAGCGCTATGTCTGTAATTTATCTTAAGAGAAAGTATTACTTGCAGCCATATTACCGTGATATCAAGACTATTTATACTATTCATAATATTGATTATCAAGGTATATTCTCAATGGCGATTTTGGGTGATATTTTCGGTCTTGATTCTTTTGGAGACAGAGAAACAGTTGAGTACAACGGTTGCATAAATCTTACTAAGGGCGCAATTGTTTGTACCGATAAAATATCAACGGTTAGCCAAAGATACGCTGATGAAATTAAAACAGAATTTTATTCAAGTGGCTTGCACTATGTATTGAACTTATACAGTAACAAGCTTACAGGTATTGTAAACGGTATTGATACAACATATTACAATCCTAAAAATGATGATGTAATTGCAAAAAAATACACCTCAAAGAATATGGCAGGCAAGGCGGAGTGTAAGAGAGCGCTACAAGAAATGTGCGGCCTTGAGCAAAATCCCGATATTCCTGTTGTATCAATGATTTCAAGACTTGCGTCTCACAAGGGCTTTGACCTTGTACAGTTCATTTTGCCTGAAATGCTCAATATGAACATTCAATTTGTGCTTTTAGGTACAGGCGAGCACGAAATTGAGGAATATTTTAAAACAATTCAATACAGATATCCTGATAAAATCAAGGTTTTCCTTGAATTTAATAAGGATTTATCAAAGAAAATTTATGCAGGCTCAGATATATTCTTGATGCCATCCAAGAGTGAGCCTTGCGGTCTTGCACAGATGATTTGCTCTGCTTACGGAACAATTCCTGTAGTAAGAGAAACAGGTGGCTTATACGATACGATACACGGTTATAATAAATTTAACGGCGAAGGAAATGGATTTACCTTTGCTAACTACAATGCTCACGAGATGAAGGACGCGGTAGGAAGAGCAGTTGAATTATTTGACGACAAGGAAAAATGGAAGCTTCTTTGCAAAAAAGCAATGGAAACTGATTTTTCATGGAGCGCTTCAGCTGAGAAATATATCGCACTTTACAATGAATTAGCAGAAGAGTATTAATTTATGTAAACTGTCCCGTATTTTTACGGGACAGTTTATCAAATTTTATTAGGCAAAATAGGTTCGTGTCATTTTGATTGAAAAATTGCACGGTAGAAGGAGAAAACAGTTAATGAACGAGAAATTTACAAAACAAACAGTAAAGGATGCTCTTGAAATTAAGCTTTCAAGATATTTTGGCGTAAATCCTGAGGATGCAAATAAGGAGCAGATTTATAAGGCTACCATTCTTACAGTAAAGGATATTTTAACACAAAAAAGGTCTACCTTTAGACATCAGGTTAAAAAGGCGCAGGCTAAAAAAGTATATTATCTATGCATGGAGTTCTTAATAGGTCGCTCACTTAAAAACAATCTTCGTAATTTAGGCATTGCAGATGAGTTTGCAAGTGTTTTAAAGGATTTAGGCTATGATATAAACGAAATTTATGAAATGGAGCCAGATCCGGGTCTTGGTAATGGAGGTCTTGGCCGTTTAGCAGCTTGCTTTATGGATTCATTAACCTCTTTGAACTATCCGGGCGACGGTTTTTCAATTTTATATGAATACGGTTTATTTAAGCAGAGAATTATCGACGGAAATCAGGTTGAATTACCTGACACATGGCTTCCTGGTGGCGATTCTTGGCTTGTTCCAAGAACAGATAAAAAATTTATGGTTCGCTTTGGCGGACAAATTAAGGAAGAATGGCAAAATGACCGTCTTACAATAAAATATGAAAACTATGAAGAGGTTGAGGCTGTACCTTACGATATGATGATTTCAGGCGCTGACTCGGCAGTTAACAGACTTCGTCTTTGGAAGGCTCACGATGTAACTAACTTTAATATGAGCTTATTCTCACAGGGACAGTATGTAAAGGCTATCCAACAAACCACAAGCGCAGAGGTTATTTCTAAGGTTCTTTATCCATCAGATGAGCATACTGAGGGTAAGCTACTTCGCTTGAGCCAACAGTATTTCTTGGTATCGGCATCACTTCAAAGCATTATCAGCGACCACATTGGCGCGTACGGAACACTTGCTAATTTTGCTGATAAGGTTGCTATCCATATTAACGATACTCATCCAGCGCTTTGTGTGCCTGAGCTTATGAGAATTTTAATGGATATTTATAACTACAATTGGGATGATGCTTGGGATGTTGTAAGAAAGGTAGTTTCTTATACCAACCATACAGTAATGCCTGAGGCTCTTGAATGCTGGAATGAGGATTTATTCAGCTTTAAGCTTCCAAGAATTCACTCTATTGTAAAGGAAATCAACAGAAGACTTTGCGATAATCTTTGGAAGGCAAATCCCGGAGATTGGGACAGAATTTCTAAAATGTCTATTATTGCTTACTCACAGGTAAGAATGGCTAATCTTAGTGTTGCTGCATCACATACTGTTAACGGTGTATCTAAGCTTCACTCCGATATTCTTAAAAAGACTGTTTTCCATGATTTTTATAAGGAAAATCCATCTAAGTTTACAAATGTAACTAACGGTATTGCTCACAGAAGATGGCTTTGCTACTCCAATCCTGAATTATCAAATTTAATTAAGGAGTGTATTGGTGACGGATTTATTAAAAATCCACAAGAGCTTGAAAAGCTACTTAAATTTGCTGATGATAAAACAGTTTATAAGCGTCTTGCTGAAATTAAAGAGCAAAATAAGCTAAGACTTTCTAAGCATATATTCAATAAAACAGGAATCTCACTTGATACTTCATCTGTTTTCGATGTTCAGGTTAAGAGAATGCACGAATATAAGCGTCAGCTTTTAAATGCTCTTAAGATCATTGCATATTATGTTGAGCTTGAGGAGCATCCGGAAAGAGAAGCAATTAAGAAAACCTTTATTTTTGGCGGTAAGGCTGCGCCTGGCTATTATATGGCTAAGGATATTATCAAGCTAATCTGGAACTTAAGTGAAGATATCAGAAAAAATCCTAAGGTTAAGGATAAGCTTTCGGTAGTATATCTTGAGGATTACAATGTAAGTACTGCCGAGGTGTTAATGCCGGCTTCTGATATCAGCGAGCAGATTTCACTTGCAGGTAAAGAAGCAAGCGGTACAGGCTGTATGAAGTTTATGATGAACGGCGCTTTGACAATAGGTACTCTTGACGGCGCAAATGTTGAAATGAAAGAGGCTGTTGGAGACGACAATATATTTATTTTCGGTCTTACTGCAAAAGAGGTTGACGAGCTTTGGGAAAAGGGTTATCGCTCAATCGATTACTATAACAACAGCGTGCGCATTAAAAAGGCTATTGAGCGCTTAAACAAAGGCTTTAACGGTGTTTCCTTTGCCAATATTGCTAATTATTTAATTGGTGGCTTTGGCGTTGTATCCGATCCTTATATGTGTCTTGCTGACTTTGACTCATATTATATTAAATCAGAGGAAATCTTTAAAGCATATAACAATAAAGAACAGTGGGGTAAAATGTCACTCGTTAATATTGCTAAATCTGGCTTCTTTGCTGCTGATAGAAGCATTAAGGAATATGCTGATAACATTTGGCATTTAAAGAGTGTTAAATAACATTAATGAAGCTTTACGAGAAAAAGTATTTAGATAATAAGGATATTTCATCCTTAGGTGCTTTTTTAGTAAACACATCTGTAAAATTTAAGCTTTATATTCCAAGAGGATGCGGGGCTACTTCTGTGAGCCTGCATCTTTTTGGTGAGGGCATTTTAAATAAGACATACAGAACATTTGATTTAAAATGGGAAAATTTAAACGGAAAATATGATATATATAGCCGTGAAATGAATATGTCTGATATAGGTGTTGGGCTATACTATTATAAGTACGAAATTAAATCTGACAAGTCTATTTTTTACGGTAGTGGTGATAAGGGTACCGAATTAAAGGAAATAAAGAGCGATTCGAACAGCGGTTTAATTCAGCTTTTAGTTCACTTGGACTCAGTAAATAAGCCTGAGTGGATACAGGGCGGAATTATGTACCATATATTTATTGACAGATTCAGAAAAAGCGGCAAATGCAAGCCGAAAAAATCTGCCATAATTAATGATGATTGGTATAATGGAATTCCGCAATTTGCTGATGTACCCGGCGGATATGTTGAAAATAATATGTTTTTTGGCGGGGATTTATACGGAGTTATTGAAAAGCTCGACTATATAAAATCCTTAGGTGTTAATTGCTTATATCTCAGCCCTGTATTTGAAGCTTATTCTAACCATAAATATGACACATCTGACTATATGTCCATTGATTCGATGTTTGGTTCAGAAAAAGCCTTTGATTTGCTTGTTAAGGAAGCTAAAAGCAGGGATATGCACATTATATTAGACGGCGTATTTAATCATACAGGATCAGATAGCATATATTTTAATAAAAACGGTAATTATGATTCAATCGGCGCATATCAGTCTAAAGAATCGCCATATTATGAGTGGTATAATTTCAGGGAATATCCTGATGATTACGAATGCTGGTGGGATGTGAAAATTTTACCGAGAGTTAAAAGCGATACTGAAAGCTACCGTAAATTTATTTTAGGTGACGGCGGCGTCATTGAAAAATGGATGAAAAAGGGGATTGATGGCTTTAGGCTTGATGTAGCAGATGAATTAAGCGATGAATTTTTAAAAATTTTGAACAAAAAGCTTAAAGGAATTAATCCCAACGGTATCATTTACGGTGAGGTCTGGGAGGATGCTTCAAATAAGATAGCATACGGAACAAGAAAAAGCTATTTCCTTGGAAATGAGCTTGATTCAGTAATGAACTATCCATTTAGAGAAGCTGTTATTGAGTATATCAAGTATGGAAATGCTGAGCTTTTTGCTCAAACCTGCCATACTCTTACATCGCACTATCCTAAGGCCAATGCCGATGTGCTTATGAATGTTTTAGGCACTCACGATACGGAAAGAATTTTAACTGTATTAGGTGGCGAAAATGGAGACGGTTATTCAAATAAAGAGCTTTCAACCAAGAAAATGACCGCATCTCAAAGGAAAAAGGCCATAAGCTTGCTCAAAATTGCTTATACAATGTTAGCAACCGTTCCCGGTGTTCCGTGCATCTATTATGGTGATGAGGCTGGTATGGAAGGATATCGCGATCCGTTCAACAGGCTTCCGTACCCATGGGGCAAGGAAGATAATGAATTGCTTAACCATTATAAAAAAATCGGTAAAATCAGAATTAACGAAAAGCTTTACAAGGACGGTTATTTTGATATTGTAGAGTGTACAGAGGATTTATTGGCTTTTGCAAGATATAATCAAGAAGAGTTTGTTTTAACAATTGTGAACAGAAGCAATCAAAGAGTACACATTGACTCAACTATTGATCTTAAAAACATTGAGACAAACAGATCAATTCATACTGTTTCCCCTAACACAGCAATTATTGTTAAAGGCAAGGAAAGCTATGATAAGCTTAACATAGAATTTATTTAAAGCTCGCAAGAAAACTCTTGCGAGCTTTTAAATTGAAAATAGTTGACAAAATAAGTTTTTTATAGTAAAATTTTATAAATTACCGTAGGAGAAGGGTATGAAAAGGTTTTTTGTGTCAATTTTAATGTTATCGGTTTTTCTTTGCTCTTGTTTGAATGGCGGTTTTATTACTACGCCATATGACACAACATTTGAAGATGGCAACGAAATTGCTTATGTTACAGACGATACAGTGAAAACGAAATATATTATGAGCACAAGTGGAACAGCATATCATTTAGAAAGCTGTTATATTGTAAAAAGATTGAAAGAAGAAAATATACGAGTTTTCTACGGCAAAGAATACTTTATAGAAAGAAATATTCCACCGTGTAAGCGATGCAATCCATAAAAATTTAATATTTAATACAATTTAATATAAATTTTTGTGGACTTTTTAAAAATTGCGTGTTATAATAATATAATAAAATAATTTTGAGGTAAATTATGGATTACAATTATCTTG
The DNA here is from genome assembly GCA_017416885.1 of Clostridia bacterium. Classification (GTDB taxonomy): domain Bacteria; phylum Bacillota; class Clostridia; order Oscillospirales; family CAG-272; genus RGIG2000. Next base: position 7,349 of record JAFQAM010000374.1, read on the forward strand.
CTGAATTACTTTTTCCTCATATAAAAGAAACTACTGAGGAAATAGAAGCTAAATATCCACCGCGCCAGCTTCCTGAAGGAGCAAAGGTTACAAGATTTGCTCCAAGCCCAACAGGATTTGTTCATTTTGGTGGCTTGTTTCCATCAACTGTTGGTGAAAGATTAGCCCATCAATCCGGCGGTGTATTTTTCCTTCGTATTGAGGATACAGATGCAAAGCGCGAGGTTGAGGGAGCGGCTGAGGGACTCATTAAAACCCTTGCAAAATACGGAGTACATTTTGATGAGGGCGCAATCCTTGATGAAAATGGTAATATTAGCGATCACGGTGCGTATGGTCCTTATAAGCAGAGTCTTCGTGGACATATTTATCAGGTTTATGCTAAAAAGCTTGTTTGTGAGGGAAAGGCTTATCCTTGCTTTACAACAGAAGAGGAGCTAAGTGAGCTTCAAGCTACAAATAAAAAAGAAGAAATCAAAAACACAGACTGGCTTGCTGAGGCTGAGGCTAAGCGTGCTGAAATGTTAGCAAGACGCAATTTTACAATTGAAGAGGTTGAAGAACACTTAAAGAACGGTCATCCGTTTGTTTTAAGAATTTTAGCAAACGGTGATCCCGATAAAAAAGTTAAATTCACCGATCTTGTAAAGGGCAATATTGAAATTCCAGAAAACGATGAGGATTTTGTTCTTTTAAAGTCGGACGGAATTCCAACATATCACTTTGCACACGCGGTTGATGATCACCTTATGGGTACTACACATGTAATTCGTGGTGAGGAATGGCTACCAAGCCTTGCAAAGCATATTCAGCTTTTCTCATACCTTGGCTTTAAGCTACCAAAATATATGCATATTGCTCAAATTATGCGTATTGACGAAAACGGAAACAAGAAAAAGCTTTCTAAACGCGATATGGGCGCAAATATGGATGATTATACATCTATGGGATATTGTCCCGAGGCTGTATGTGAGTATGTAATGACACTCCTTAATTCAAATTATGAGGAGTGGCACTCACAAAATGCAGACAAGCCATATACAAGCTTCCCATTTAATATTAAGAAAATGTCTACATCCGGATGTCTTTTTGATTTTGCTAAGCTTAATGATGTATCAAAGAATGTAATTTCAAAAATGAGCGCTGAAAAGGTTTATGAGCTTTCAAGCGAGTGGGCAAAGGATTTTGATAAAGAGCTTTATTGTGAGTTAGTTGCAAATCCTGAGTACACTAAATCTATTTTTGCAATAGGTAGAGGCGGAAAGAAGCCAAGAAAGGACATAGCCGTTTGGACTGATGTAAAGGGATATGTAGACTTTTTCTACGATAAATTCTTTACTATAAAGGATGAATATCCCGAAAACTTTTCAAAGCAGGATATTAAATTGACACTTGAAGAGTTTGTAAAAACATTTGATATAAACGATGATATGAATACTTGGTTTGAAAAAATCAGGGATATTGCTGATATGCTTGGATTTGCATCAGATATGAAATTATATAAGCAAAATCCTGATGCATATAAGGGCAGTGTTTCTGATATCAGTATGTTTATCAGAATTGCAATTACAGGAAAAATGAATGCTCCTGATATGTACACATCAATGCAAATTTTAGGTTATGATAGAGTAATAAATCGTATTAATGCTATGATTTCAACACTTTAAGAGGTAATTATGGAAGAAATTAGTTCAAATTTTATACACGATATTATTGACGAGGATATCGCAAACGGCTTTGCTGACAGAATTCACACTCGTTTTCCACCTGAACCAAATGGCTACCTTCACATAGGTAGTGCTAAGGCAATTTGGATAAATGTTCAAACTGCAAAAAAATATGGCGGTCTTTTCAACCTTCGCTATGATGATACAAATCCATCAAAGGAAGATACAGAATATGTTGATAGCATTTATGAGGATTTAAAATGGTTAGGCGCTGAACCAACAGGCGGTATTTACTATGGCTCTGACTATTTTGATAAATGCTATGAGCTTGCAATAAAGCTTATTAAAGACGGAAAAGCATATGTTTGTGACCTCTCTGCAGAGGAAATGAAGGAGTACAGAGGTACTCTTACAGAACCGGGAAAAAATAGCCCATATAGAGATAGAACTGTTGAGGAAAACCTTGATTTATTTGAAAGAATGAAAAATGGCGAATTTCCTGACGGCTCAAAGACATTAAGAGCAAAAATTGATATGGCATCTCCTAACATTAATATGAGAGATCCCGCAATTTACAGAATTTTAAGAGCGCATCATCACCGCCAAGGTGATAAGTGGTGTATATATCCGCTTTATGATTATGCTCATCCAATTCAAGATGCTATTGAGGGCATAACTCACTCACTTTGCTCACTCGAATTTGAAAATCACCGTCCGCTTTATGAGTGGGTTGTTGATAATGTAGGCTTTGAGAAAAAGCCAAAGCAAAGAGAATTTGCAAGATTAAATGTTACTTACACAGTAATGAGTAAGAGGTATTTAAGATATCTTGTTGAAAACAATCTTGTTGACGGCTGGGATGACCCAAGAATGCCAACCCTTTGCGGCTTGCGTAGAAGAGGCTATACACCTGCATCAATCATTGATTTTGTTTCCCGCGCTGGAGTTGCTAAGGCTTACAGCATTGTAGATATTGAGCTTTTAGAGCACTGCATCAGAGAAGAGCTGAATATGACTGCTCAAAGAAGAATTTGCGTTGCAAACCCAATTAAGCTTGTTATTACAAACTACGAGGAGGGTAAGGTTGAGTATTTCCCTGTATCTAATAATCCAAACGATGCAAATTCAGGTACAAGAATGCTTGCTTTCACAAAAGAGATTTTTATTGATAGAAGCGATTTTGAAGAAGTACCACCACCAAAATTCTTCAGATTGAAGACCGATGGAGAGGTTCGCTTAATGGGAGCTTATATCATCAAGTGCAATGAAATTATCAAGGATGAAAACGGTGAAATTGTTGAAATCAGATGTACTGCTGATTTAGAAACAGGTAACGGTATGCCTGCTGACGGTCGCAAAATTAAAGGAACAATTCATTGGTTAAGTAGCGAAAACTCGGAAAAGGCGACATTGATGCTTTATGATAAGCTGTTTACGCTTGAAAATCTTGCTGATATGCCTGAAGGCAAAACCTACAATGATTATTTAAATCCCGATTCACTGCAAAAGGTTGAAAATGCTCTTGTTGAAAAGTGCTTAAGCGAAGCAGAAGCAGGAGAAAAATTCCAGTTTGTAAGAAACGGTTACTATTGCAAGGATACAAAATATGAAAATACTTACAATAGAATTGTCGGTTTAAAGGATAGCTATCCAAAGAAATAACTTAAAAGAAGCAGATTTCTGCTTCTTTTTTGATTTATATTTAAATTTCAATTGACTATTTAAAAAAGCTATGATAAAATAAGATTAATAATTATCTAATAAGGTAAGGTATGAATATGACAAGACAAGAAAAGCTTCAATTTGCCCGTCAAGCAGCGGCTGATGGAATGGTTTTATTAAAAAATGATAACAACGCACTTCCTATTTCAAAGAATAAAGAAATTGCGTTGTTTGGTGTTTGCGCATATAGATGCTTCCGTTTAGGCTGGGGCTCTGGAGATATGATGGCACAAAATATTTCTCAAATTAACGAAGGATTAAGCAATACGGGGTATAAGCTTAATGCAGATATTGAAGCTGTATATTTAAATTATATTAAAGATTTACCTGACCAACGCTTGATGAACAGAAGCTGGGACGAATGGACATGGAGACAAGATGAGGTTAAGCTTGAATATGCGATGATTGAGTCGTCTGCCAAAAAGTCCGATGTTGCAGTAATTGTTTTAGGTAGAGATAGCGGTGAGGCATTTGACTTAAAGGACGAAGAAGGATACTTTAGACTTCATTCAGATGAAATTGAACTTGTAAAAACAGTATCAAGACTTTTTAAACAAACAATTTTGTTACTTAATACATGTGGACCTCTTGATTTAAGAGCAATTGATGAATGCAATATTGATGCTATTGTTGATGCTTCATTAGGCGGTGAAATGTTTGGCTTCGCAGTATCTGATATAATTTCGGGCGCTGTTACACCAAGCGGTAAGCTAACAACAACTTGGGCATATAAATATGATGATTATTCTACAAAGGAAGGCATTACTACAAAGGAAGTTCCATACAAAGAGGGAATTTATGTAGGATACAGATATTTTGACACATTTGGTATTACTCCAAGATATCCTTTTGGATATGGACTATCATATACCGAATTCTCAAGTGAGATTATTGATATTAATATTGATGGCCAAATTATTGATTTTACAGTTAAAGTAATAAATACAGGCAAATACACAGGTCGTGAAATTATTCAATGCTATCTTTCAAGCCCACAGGTTAAGCTTGAAAAAGCATATCAAGAGCTGTGCGCATACGCAAAAACGGACGCTTTAGCACCAAATGAAAGTTGCGAGCTACTTATGTCATTTGATTTAACTGAAATGGCATCATATGACGAGGAAAGAGCAAGCTTTATTCTCGAAGCCGGCAAATACTATGTAAGAGTTGGAAATTGCTCAAGAAACACTAAAATTGCTTTTGCTATAAATGTATCAAAAGAAGTAATATGCGAACTTGTCAAAAATAGATGCGTAAAGCAGAAGGATTTTGATGAGCTTTCAAACAAAGGTGCTATTCCGTATAGCTATGACGGTGAGGAAGAAGAAAAAGCAAATGCAAGAGTACTTGAATTTGACTGTGATTCGGTAGAAACTGTTGTTCATAATGTTATAGAAAATCAGCCTGTAAGGTTGCTTGAGAAAAAAGATGACAAATTTGTTACCTTAAAGGATGTAGTAGACGGAAATGCAACTGTGGAGGGTGTAGTTGCTGAATTTTCTGACGAGGAGCTTGCTGATATTCTGAACGGCGTGATTTATGAAGGCGCAAACGCAAACGCGAATGTAGGTAGCATGGCTATTAAGGTTCGTGGAGCAGCAGGAGAAATGTGGTCAAGCGAAAAATATGCAATTCCTGTAAATGCTTGTGCTGACGGTCCTGCCGGCGTTCGTTTGGCAATATTTACAACTCCAATTGACACTGATACTGAGCTTTCAAGAGAGGTTGTCGCATATCCATCAGGAACTTGTATGGCAAACTCATGGGATTTGGAAAGCGCAAGAAGATTTGGAGAATGCGTGCGGGATGACTTAGAAATTTCTGATATTGAAGGATGGTTAGCCCCCGGAATTAATATCCACAGAAATCCTCTTAATGGACGAAACTTTGAATATTTATCTGAGGATCCTATTATTTCAGGAAAGATTGGCGCATATGTTTCTATTGGCGTTCAATATGATGATAATGCTGAATTGACGGGCAAATATACTACTGTTAAACATTTTGCGTGCAACAATATTGAATATGAAAGAGGGGTTTCTGACTCGCAATTATCTGAAAGAGCGTTGCGCGAAATTTATTTAAAGGGCTTTAAAATTGCAGTTGAGGAAGGAAAGCCGCATGCAATTATGACTGCTTATAATAAGATAAACGGAACATTTGCTTCTACTAACTACGATCTTCTTATGGGCATTTTAAGAGGCGAATGGGATTATGACGGTATTGTTATGACCGACTGGAATCCTTGCGCTAATCCGCAGGAGCATGTTCATGCTTGCAACGACTTGATTATGCCGGGACGCTTCAGAAAAGAAATTATTGAAGGTCTTAAAAACGGCAATGTAAAAAAAGAAGAAGCACAATTATGCGCTACTCGTCTTTTAAAGTTGATTTTAAAAACTAATTATAAGCAAAATATTTAATAATACTATGCTTCGCCGCTATTTGTCTGCGGCGAAGCATAGCTTTATAAAAAAATTAAAAAAATTCAAATTTACTATTGACAACTATGAAAAAATATGGTATTATATTCAAGCAAAAGGAAGAAGAACTCTCCGTTCTCACCTTAACACAAATGTGATTAGGGTTAATATTTATCACTTTAAGTGGTATTTTAGATGTGCGGAGAAATTGTATTCTTACGCACAATTTTTATTTTGGTAAATTAATTTGGACCATATTGGAGGTGCTTAGCTATTAGCAACGCAAAGGAAAAAGAATTGTCTATTAATGAGGAAATCAAGGCAAAAGAGGTTAGAGTTGTAGCCGATAATGGCGAACAACTTGGTGTTATGTCTACAAGCGCGGCTTTAGATAAAGCTGATGCGGCAGGACTTGACCTTGTGCTTATTGCTCCCAACGCAACCCCACCTGTATGTCGTATTATGGACTATGGAAAGTTCCGTTATGAGCGTGACAAGCGTGAAAAGGAAGCAAAGAAAAAGCAACAAACCGTTGAGGTTAAGGAAGTTCAGCTTTCTTGCAGAATAGAAAATCACGATTTTCAAACAAAAGCAAATAATGCGATTCGTTTCTTAAAGGGCGGAGATAAGGTAAGAGTAGTTCTTCTTTTTAAGGGAAGAGAAATGGCTCATACTGAGGTTGGCGCTGAGGTTATCGGCAAATTCCTTGAGCTCTGTTCAGAATATGGAGCTACAGATAAAGCGCCTTCACTTGAAGGAAAAAGAATGTCCGTTGTAATTTCACCAATCAAAAAATAATTTATTAATTTGTAAAAAAATCCAGAAAGGAATTAAATATCATGGGAAAAATCAAAACACATAAGGCTTCAGCAAAAAGATTTACTGTAACTGGTACAGGCAAAGTAAAAATGTTCCACGCTCAACACCGTCATAACCTCGGTCTTAAGACTGCAAAACGCAAGAGAAATCTTCGTTCAGTTTCTTACCTCAGCGAGAGCATGGCTCCAACTATCAAGAAGCTTATCAACAAATAATTTGCAAGGACTTAATTAGGAGGATTATTTAAAATGGCAAGAGTAAAAGGTGCTATGATGGCACGTAAAAGAAGAAATAAAGTTTTAAAAATGGCAAAGGGCTATTGGGGCGCTAAGAGCAAGCACTTCAAGATGGCTAAACAGGCTGTATTAAAGAGCGGTAACTATGCATTTGCAGGCCGTAAAATGAAGAAGAGAGATTTCCGTTCTCTTTGGATTACAAGAATTTCTGCGCAAGCAAAGGTTTGTGGCATGAACTATTCTACACTTATGCACGGCTTAAAGGTTGCAGGTATTGATCTTAACAGAAAGATGCTCGCTGAGCTTGCAGTTTCTGATAAGGAAGCATTTGCAGCAATCGTTGAAAAGGCTAAGGCAGCACTTTAATAATTATTAAACTCGGCATAATTGCCGAGTTTTTTAAAATATCTGGAGAAATTTATGAATAATCTAATTTTTGATGTAACCGAAATTACAAGCAAATCTAATTCTACAATAATTAAAATTGGCAAGCTTGGTAATAAGAAATACAGAAATGAAGAAAAATTATTTGTATGTAATGGAATAAAATTATTTCGGGAAGCAGTAAAATTTAACGCAGAAATAAAGTATATTGTATTAAATAACAACACAGATTTTGACGGAGATGTAATTAAATTAATAAAAGATCAACAAAGCTTAGGCGCTATGGTGCTTTGTGTTTCTGATGCGGTTTTTGATAAGCTATCCGAGGAGCAAGCGCCTCAAGGTATTATTGTAGTCTGTAAATATTTTGATGATAAGCACACATTTTCTATAGAAGCTGAAAATGAATATTTTGATGATAAGATAATGCTATTTGAGTCTATTAGAGATCCCGGAAACATAGGAACAATTATCAGAAATGCCGCAGCATTTGGAATAGACAGACTTATTTTTTCATCTGACTGTGCTGATATTTATTCATCAAAGGTAATAAGAGCCGCAATGGGCGCTGTTTTTAAAGTGCGCATTGATATAGTAGATGATTTCAAAGGCGCAATTAAATCAATTAAAAATTGCGGAAAAAAAGTTCTTGGAGCAGCATTAAATCAAGATTCTTTAGTGTTAGGAAAATACGAATTAAACACACAGGATGCCGTTATTATAGGAAATGAGGGACACGGATTGCCTAAGGAAACCTTAGAATTGTGTGATAATACTTTGTTTATTCCAATGAATGAAAACACAGAATCCTTAAATGCTGCAATAGCTACCGCGATAATTATGTGGGAGTTTTCTAAATAATATAAAATATTTTTATAATATAGGATTGACAATAAAACTCTTTAATGGTATTATATTATAGAAGATTTTTTGAAAGGAGTAGCAAATATGGATAAAACCTTACTTTGGGTGTGGCTTTCATTGCATATGAAGCAAGGCACACATGTTTATCATTATCTACTCGAAGAGTTTGGTGATATAGAAGCCATTTATAATTGCGAGGATAACGATGTTAAGGATTTACCATGGCTATACGATAATCAAAAATCAAAAATTCTTGATAAAACTCTTGATAGAGCTAAAGAGGTAATTAGGTGGTGTGAAAGAGCAAGCGTCAAAATTTTGACATTAGACGATGACGAATACCCTGAAACGCTAAGAAGCATTGATACAAGACCTGGAGTTCTATATTACATTGGTACTTTACCTGATTTTAAAAATGACTTATGTATAGGAGTTGTCGGTACAAGAGAAATGACAACCTTCGGTGAAAGAAGCGCGTTTGAAATAGGATACGGTCTAACAAAGGGCGGAGCAATTGTAGTAAGTGGAGGCGCTCTTGGAATTGACTGTACCGCACAAAAGGGTGCTCTTATTGCCGGAGGGGCTACAGTATCTATTTTAGGCTCAGGTATTGATGTTTTATATCCTTATCAAAACAAAGACTTTTTTATTAAGGTTTTAGAAAAAGGCGCTATTATTACAGAATATCCGCCTCATTCTCCGCCAAATGGATACCATTTTCCTGTTAGAAACAGGCTGATTAGTGGAATTTCAAGAGGCTTAGTAGTTGTTGAAGGAGATAGAAACAGTGGTTCTATGATTACTGCCGATAAGGCGACTAAGCAGGGAAGAATGTTGTTTTCTGTTCCCGGTCAGCCGGGGGTATTTCAAGCAACCGGTACAAATGAGTTAATTAGAACCGGGGCGAAGGCTGTTTCTTGTGCGATTGACATTCTTGAGGAATATTTGGAAGAATACAGTGACAAAATAAAAATAACTCCTTCTAAGGAAAAGCCTGACCTTTCTCTATTGAAAAAATATGACGAGGAAGAAAAGCACGGATTTATTAAAAATTTTCTTGATGCTATAGGATTTAAGCCTAAATCAAGCAAACGAAAATCTAATCAAAAGAAAATTCAGGCAGAACCACTTGATAATGAAAATGCCATAGATAGCTTTTCTACAGCTGAGAAAGAGGCTATTGTAAATGAATGTGAATCATATCTATCTGAAGATAACAGGCAAATATTGAACAAAATGGAGATAGGCAAGCGGTATCATACAGATACGCTTGTTGAAATGGGCTTTGAGACACAAACTGTTTCAACAAGTATGGTTTTATTAGAAATGTCTCAATTTGTTCAATCTTTCCCAGGTGGTTTTTACGAAAGAATAAAATAATTTATCAACGCGAAAGGAAAATGTATGTCAAATAACCTTGTAATACTTGAGTCACCAGGTAAAATCGGCGCTGTTAAAAGCTATCTTGGCTCAAAGTATAAAGTTATAGCGTCGGTAGGACATGTAAGAGATTTACCAAAGTCAACTCTTGGTATTGATATAGATAACGGATTTGAGCCTCACTATATTAACATAAGAGGCAAAGGCGACTTAATCAAAGAGCTTCGCAAGGAAGCAAAAAACGCTGACAAAATATTTTTTGCAACTGACCCTGACCGTGAGGGAGAAGCGATTTCTTGGCATCTTGCAACCATTTTAGGCGATGATGCTAAAAAAGCAAAAAGAGTAACATTTAACGAAATTACAAAAAATGCTGTTAAGGAAGCAATTAAGCATCCAAGAGCAATTGACATGAATTTAGTTAATTCTCAACAGGCGAGAAGAATTCTTGATAGAATTGTTGGCTATCAAATCAGTCCGTTTTTATGGAAAACCGTTAAAAGCGGATTATCCGCCGGAAGAGTTCAATCTGTTGCAACAAAGATAATTGTTGAAAGAGAAAAAGAAATTGAAAGCTTTATTCCTGAGGAATATTGGACAATTGATGCAACTCTTCAAACCTCTAATGATAAAACAATTACCGCAAGATTTTACGGAGACAAAATTAAAAAAATAAAAATCGAGAATAAAGAGCAAGCGGATAAAATTTTATCCGATATTGAAAGCTCTCAATTCTATGTTGATAGCATCAAAAAGGGTAAGAAGCAAAGATTGCCGGCTCCACCATTCATTACTTCAACTCTTCAACAGGAAGCCTCAAGAAAGCTTAATTTCCAATCACAAAAAACAATGAAATTAGCGCAAGAGCTTTACGAAGGTATTAATGTCGGTGCAGAAAACGGTGGAGTACTTGGTTTAATTACTTATATGCGTACTGATTCTCTAAGAGTTTCTGAGGAAGCGCAAAGGGCTACAAGAGAGTACATTGTAAGTAAGTACGGCGATAAATACTGTCCTGAAAAACCAAGAATTTATAAGTCTAAAAATAATGCACAAGATGCTCACGAAGCAATCAGACCTTCTAAGATTACGGTTGAACCAGCACAGATTAAAAAGTATTTAACTACTGACCAATTCAAGCTATATAAGCTGATTTGGGAAAGATTTGTAGCAAGCCAAATGTCAAATGCTGAGCTTAATACTGTTGTTGTTGACTTTGAAAATAACGGATATATTTTCCGTACAAGCGGATACAATGTAAAATTTCATGGCTATATGGCAATTTATCAGGAATCCACTGAGGAAACACAAAAGAATACTGATGATGCATTTAACCCCGAGAAAAATTCCAAAATTCCTGATGTTTCAACTGAAGAAATTTTTTATAAGGAAAGCGTGACATCAACTAAGCACTTTACTGAACCACCTCTTAGATATGATGAGGCAAGCTTGATTAAGTTTCTTGAGGAAAAGGGAATAGGACGACCGAGCACATATACTCCCATTATAACAGTAATAATTTCGAGAGGTTATGTTTCCCGTGATGGCAGATATTTAAAGCCTACACCTCTTGGAGAGATTACTACAAAAATAATGAATGAGCATTTTCCTGATATCGTAAATTATAAGTTTACTGCTAATATGGAAAATAATCTCGATACCATTGAAAGCGGATGTGTTACAATGGAAAAGGTTTTGGGCGATTTCTATGTGAACTTTGAAAAAGAGCTTGATAAGGCTTCAACCACTTTAAATAAAGGTGACATTGAGGTTCCTGTTGAGGAAACCGATATTATTTGTGACCTTTGCGGAAGCCGTATGATAGTGAAAAACGGTAGATTTGGTAAATTTGCGGCATGTCCAAATTATCCTAAGTGCAAATGCACAAAGCCTCTTAATGCTAATGAAGCTCCAACAGAGCAAAAAACTGAGGTTGAGGTTGCTGATTTTAAATGTGAGCTTTGCGGAGCAGATATGGTGCTTAGAAGCGGAAAATTTGGCGATTTCTATGCTTGCGCAAATTATCCAAAATGTAAAAACACCAAGACTAAAGGTGGAATTACGGGAATTAAGTGCCCTGATTGTGGTGCTGATGTAATTTCTAAGTTTACAAGAAGTAAAAAGCAGTTTTATAGCTGTGCTAATTATCCTTCATGCAAGTTTTCTACATGGGATATTCCTACTGAGAAAAAATGTCCTCAGTGCTCAGCGATGCTTTTAAAGAAAAAGACTAAAAATTTGATTTATTGTTCCAATGAAAAATGTGGATACAAAACAGAAGATAATGACAAATAATTATATAAATGTTATTGGCGCCGGTCTTGCGGGCTGTGAGGCAGCTTTTCAAGCCGCTGAAAGAGGTATAAAGGTTCGCCTTTATGAAATGAAGCCTCAAAAATTCACGCCTGCTCATCACAGCGAAAAATTTGCAGAGCTTGTTTGCTCTAATTCCCTGCGTTCTAACGAGCTTTCCAATGCAATAGGCGTTCTAAAAGCCGAATTAAGACAAATGAACTCTCTTATTATGGAAGCTGCAGAGAATAGCAAGGTTCCTGCCGGTTCAGCATTGGCGGTTGACAGAGAAAAATTTTCAAGCTATATAACCGAAAAAATTAAAAATCATCCTAATATCGAGGTTATCAATCAAGAGGTTAAAAGCATTAATTCAGATGAAATAACTGTTATAGCCACAGGCCCTCTTACCTCTGATGTTATGGCTGACTTTATTAAAAATGAGCTCGGCTTAGACGGTTTACATTTTTTTGATGCCGCTGCTCCTATTGTTGAGTTTGACACAATTGATATGAATAAAGCATTTTTTGCATCAAGATACAACAAGGGAGATGCTGATTATATTAATTGTCCTATGACTGAGGATGAGTATAAGGCTTTTTATAATGAGCTTATAAATGCTCAGGAGGCAGAACTGCACGAATTTGATAAAAATTCTCAAAAGCTTACCGTTTTTGAAGGATGTATGCCTGTTGAGGTTATGGCAAAAAGAGGATTTGAAACGCTTTTATTTGGTCCATTAAAGCCTGTTGGTATTGAACATCCTGTTACAAAGCAAGAGTATTATGCGGTTGTTCAGCTTAGGAAAGAAAACAAAGAAGGAACAATGTATAATATCGTTGGCTTCCAAACTCATTTAACCTTTGGTGAGCAAAAAAGAGTTTTTTCAATGATTCCAGGTCTTGAAAATGCAAATTTTATAAGATACGGCGTTATGCATAGAAATACCTATATAAATTCTCCTAAGTATTTAACTTGTTTTTATTCTTTGCAAAATAGTAGAAACATTTATTTTGCAGGACAAATGACGGGCGTTGAGGGATATATCGAATCAACCTCTTCCGGTTTTGTGGCTGGAGTTAATGCTGCTATGAATGCTTTAGGTAAGGAAGAAATTGATTTTACCAAAGAAACGGTAATAGGAGCGCTTGCTCATTATGTTAATGATGGAGCATATTCCGGGAACTTTCAGCCGATGAATGCCAATTTTGGTATTGTTGCACCTTTGGCTTATAAGGTTAAAGGCGGCAAGAAAGCAAGAAATGAGGAAATTGCTAAAAGAGCACTTTCCGTAATTGAAAAAATTAAGGAAAAAATTATATGAATATAGCAATAGATGCAATGGGCGGAGATTACGCTCCACTTGAAATTGTAAAAGGCGCTTATGATGCAGCTTTAATTCGTCAAGATGTGAGATTTACTCTGCTCGGTGATGAAAAATCAATAAAAAAATGCTTAGCTGATACTGAGATACCTGAAAATTTGGAAATAATTCATACAAACTCTTTTGTAACAATGGAAGATGATCCAATGATTGTTATGAAAGAAAAAAATGACTCGTCTATGGCGATAGGACTTAATATGCTTAAAAACAGCGATTTCGATGCGTTTGTAAGTGCAGGCAGCACTGGCGCGCTTCATACCGCGTCTTCACTTGTTGTTAGACGAATTAAGGGTATAAGAAGAAGTGCAATAGCTACTATTATCCCATTTGAAAAGCCAATTTTAATGTTAGACTCAGGTGCCAATCCTACTATAACCGCCGATATACTGAATCAATGGGCGATTTTGGGATCTGTTTATATGAATAAAATGCTTGGCATTGAAAATGTAAGAGTTGGACTTTTAAATAACGGAACAGAAGAGCACAAGGGAACTCCTGAGGTACAGGAAGCATATCAGCTTTTGAAAAATAATGAAAAAATCAA
>JAFQAM010000375.1 GCA_017416885.1 Clostridia bacterium
AGCACGAGTTTACAAGCGCAAACTGTACAGAACCTAAGTTTTGCATAAACTGCGGTATCGAGGAGGGTATTCCAATCGGCCATAAATGGCAAGCCACAACATGTAAGGAGCCAAAGGTCTGCACAGTATGTGGCGAAACCTCAACTCAGGACCTACCGCACGAGTATCAATTCAGAGGCTGTGATGAACAGCGCATTTGTACCGTATGCCACAGAGGCGAAGGACACATATTCGGTCATACCTGGGAAATTGCTACCTGCAAAGCTCCTAAAACCTGTAAGGAATGCGGTGCTACCGAGGGCGAAAAATTAGAGCATATATGGCGTGAGGCTACCTGCGCATCGCCAAAAAGATGCGAGCTATGTTATTTAACAGAGGGCAAATCTCTTGACCACAAATATACAATGATAGAGGAAATCCCTTCCGTATGCGGAAACGGTAAAAAAATATTCCTATGCAGCCAATGTAACGGCAGTATGGAAATTATTATGCCTGCCACCGTCGGATATCACATCTGCGACGAAACAGGCGCTTGCATTAACTGTGAAAACGCCTTTGATAGCAAGGACCTGACGCTTATTGATGTTTTAGTGGTAAATAAATATTCAGTTGAAAGATGCGGACTTTTTGAATGCAGCTACACCGATTCTAAAATTTATAAGCCAATCACCTACGCGGATTTAGGAATGCCTATTGTTGACTTAGGCGGCACTCTGCCAACCTACAAAAACAACTATCAGGACACAGTTGAATTTGTATATGACGGGGGCGACCTTCAATTTAATTGCTACGCCCAAATCAATGTGCAAGGCGCATCAAGCGCAGGCAAGCCTAAGAAAAACTTCAATATCAAGCTTGTTGATGAAGGCGGCAACAAAAACAAAATCAAGCTTGTTGACGAGTGGGGCAAGGAAAGTAAATACTGTATGAAGGCAAACTACATAGACTATTCACAGTCAAGAAATGTAGTATCAGGCAAAATCTTTGGAGAAATCGTAAAATCAAGAAATGACGAGCTCATAAATACACCAAACGGCGGAGCAATAGACGGATATCCAATCTTAGTTTATAATAACGGCGAATATCAAGGCATCTATACAATGAATATTCCAAAGGACAATTGGATGTTTGATATGAGCCATAGCGACGAAAAGAATCAGGCAATCTTTATGACAAGCACATGGAACAATGCCGTGTCCTTCAGAGAAATCTCAACAAGCGGCTTCGTTTTAGAGTATGCATCAAACGAGGACAGCGAGATAGACAATAACACTCAATGGGCATATGACAGTATTATTGAGCTTATCCGCTTCGTTTATAATAATAACGGAGATGCGTTTGTAAACGGAATTCATCAGTATGCAGATGTTGATAAATGTATTGACTCAATGATATATACATTCTTTATCTGCGCCGACGATAACACAAGTAAAAATATCCTGTGGGTAACACTTGACGGCAAGGTGTGGTTCAGCAGTATGTATGATATGGACGGCACCTGGGGAATGAGATGGAACGGTAATATTGAATTTAACGAAAATACCCACCCAATTTCAGCATTAAAGGACGGAATGGGCTTAGCTCCTGAAAGAAATCCGTCTAACTACAATCTGCTTTGGCAAAAAATCTATCTCTATTTCTTTGACAGAGTATGTGAAAGATATATGGAGCTCAGACAGGAAATTTTAACTCTTGAAAATATCACAAACCACTTTACAGCATTCTTTAATGCTATACCCGATATTGTAAGAGAAGCAGAAAAGCAAAAATGGTCAGTTCCGAGCCAAAATGTGGATCACCTGACGCAAATACTCTACTTTGCTGAAAAGCGCCTTGAGGTATTTGATAGAATTTTAATTCCCGAAACCGAGCAAACCTGACAGCAAAATCACCCATACATAAAAAGCGCTCTTTGCGGCACTGCGATAAAGCATGTGCCGCAGTTCTATTCGCCTTTCGGCGAGTTTTATTGCTTTGCAGTGGTATTCGGCTTTTCGCCAAGTGATATTCGCTTCGCGAGTTTGGGAGGCGAATATAATATCACTGCGACCATTGGGAGCAATATCACTGTTGCTTGCAACAATATCACGCTGACACGGTCAGCATATCACTTCCAATTTGATATGTTATTTGTGTCTGCAAATGCAGTGCTTCGTATGCCTTAACTAAAGACTACAACCAACTTTTCGTCTGTTTGAAAGCGAACGAGTTAGCACGAATCAAGGGAGGCTTTTTCTACCTCCCGGGAGGTAATCGCATAGACTTTTGATATGCTAATGTCAAAAGTGCCTTTGCGTTGGTTTCGCCATAGTAGGGCGGGGGTTTATCTCCCGCCGTTTTCTTTGACAGTAAGATTTGCTTTCGGCGGCAACAAGCCACCGCTCTACAATATTGTTGTCTTTAATTCAGTCAGTGCTTGTCAAGAAAAGAGGACAGAGAATGTAAAACACTCTCTGTCCTTTATCTGTCAGCTCGAGCCTACTGTGGCATAGCAAATAAATATCGTATTTCAGTTGAAATTTAATGCATTTTATGCTACAATTATTATATAAGCAAAAGGGGGGATTTTGTGAAAAGCTATGACTTAATTGTAGTAGGCGGAGGCTTTAGCGGTATCGCCTCGGCTATTTCTGCTTCCCGTCAGGGAATAAAGGTGCTCTTAGTAGAAAAATCAAACTGCTTAGGCGGAGCTGCAACTAATTCCCTTGTAAATCCCTTTATGAATAATGCTACTAAAATAAACGGCAAGAATGTTGACCTTTCATCGGGCATTTTTAAAGAAATCTTAAAGCGCTTAAGGAAGCGAAATGCGCTTATATGGAATAGCCATTTTTTAGAGGAGGAGCTAAAATATATCCTCAACGAAATGATGCTTGAAAATAATGTTGATTTGCTTTTTCACTCATATTTGACACAAGCAAATAGAGAAAATGACGAAATTAAATCAATCACACTTGCCACAATCGACGGCGAAATCACATTAAGCGCAAAATACTATATTGACGCAACAGGCGACGGTCAGCTTGCATTTTTGTCAGGCTGTGATTATATTTTAGGCAGAGAAAAGGACAGCCTTACTCAGCCTATGACTTTATGCTTTAGAGTAGGAAATGTAGATACGGACAAATTTTATAAAGCCTTAGATAAAGTCCAAAAAGAATATAATGAGGCGCAAAAAACAGGCGACATTACCAACCCAAGAGAAAATATTTTAGTTTTCAATACACCTATAAAAAATGTGCTGCACTTTAACACAACGCGAGTAGTTAAGCATAATCCCACAAATCCGTTTGAAAAAACAAAAGCCGAAATCATAGCAAGAAAACAAGTCCACGAAATATATGACTTTTTAAAAAATCACGCAGACGGAATGGAAAACAGCTTCCTTATGTCAACCGCAGGTGAAATAGGAGTAAGAGAAAGCCGAAAAATTGTAGGCGAATATATTCTTACAGAAAATGACCTGCTAAGCTGTACAAAATTTGATGACGGAGTCGTAGCCTGTAACTACGATTTAGATATACATAACCCCGAGGGCGCAGGTACATCTCACCACTATTTTAAGGACGGAGAATATTATACTATTCCATATAGAGCATTTATCCCCAAGAAAATAAAAAATATGCTTATTTCAGGCAGATGCATATCCGCCGACCAAGGCGCGCAAGCATCATTCAGAATAATGCCAACAGTTACCTCTATCGGTGAAGCCACAGGCACGGCAATCGGTATAATAGTAAATGACAAAATTGATAATGTACGCAATGTGGATATTAAAAAGCTACAAAAAATATTAAAAGATAGCTATATAAAACAGTAAAGGATAAAATATGGAAAAGGAAATAATAATACCAAGAAAAAAATCTAAAGCCATTGGATATGCAATATTAATGCTATTTGTAACAGTAATGTTTGCTTTCTTAGCCGTTGCCAAGCTTGCCAATATTCCTTGGATAAATGCAGACGGCGTTCCATTGCTTCTTGCAATTTTATCATTAATCTGCGCGCCAATCTGCGCTTATTGCTTTATTCATTATTTAAGAGAAATCTTTAATAACAATCCTGCATTAATCATAAATCAAAACGGAATACACGAGCAGATAAGCAAATACGGTGTTGGAATGATTAAATGGGACGATATTGAAAATATCAATGTGCTACCGTATATGGATAACACATATTTTATATGTATATTCCTTAAAAACCCCGCTAAATACATAGAAAATCAAAAACGCCTTGATAGACTTAACAAGCGAAAATCAACAGAAAGCTGGGGACATGTCTATTTTTCAACGCTGTATTTCAAAAAAGAGCTTAACCCTGTGGTTGAGCTTATAAGCTATTATATGAAGGAAAACAATATAATTTCAAACAAGTAATTTTATCAATAAAGGAGCTAAATATGGATTACGAATACAAAAAACCAACCGAAAAAATAGAAAACAAAGAGGTTTATGAGGATGGAGCAAACACTCCCGACCAAGTAACAGTTTACAAGTGTTTTTGTGGTAAGGGTACAATAGAATACCACAATGTACCCGGCTTTGATGACAGTTTCTTTTGGATTGAATGTCCGCACTGTGAGGAAAAATACAGATATATCGAATGGTGCGGCTATGAATGGAGAGTATATAAATAATACCTCAATTTATCATAAAAAATATTAATATTAAGGAGAAATAAAAATGAGCTTTTTAAAAGGAAAAACAGCAATAATCACAGGCGCAGGCTATGCAAAGCTATCTGATGGCAGATGTGGCTCAATAGGCTACGGTATCGCCACCGCATATGCAAAGGAGGGCGCAAATTTAGTTATCACAGGCAGAAATGTGGAAAAGCTAAACAAAGCAAAGGAAGAGCTTGAAAACCTTTACGGTATCAAGGTTTTAGCATTAAGCGCCGATATATCCGAGGGAAGCGATAACGAAGCCATCGCTAAAGGAGTAGTTGAGGAAGCAATCAAGGAGTTTGGCAGAATAGATGTGCTAATTAATAATGCCCAAGCATCAGCCTCAGGCGTTACAATAGAAAACCATAAAACAGAGCAGTTTAATTTAGCTATGTACTCAGGCTTATATGC
>JAFQAM010000376.1 GCA_017416885.1 Clostridia bacterium
ATACCGTAGCATGTAAGGTATCCGCTATAAACCTCAAGATATTGAGCCTTGCCATTATAGTTAGCAACAGCGCACTTAATAAAGGTTCCGTTTGAAGTTGGTTCAAGAACAAACTTTGTGTTGTCATCTTGAGTATCAACAAATTTAACATTAGTTGCATCACAGAATAAATACTTGCCCTCTGCAACGAATGAAACTGTATTGTCATCATTCTCTACAACTGTGATGGCAAGAGCCTCAGCAAGGTTTTCTGTAAGCTCAAGCTCCCACTTTTGGCTTCCGCTTGATGAAGATGTGTAGAGATAATGCTTACCTGTGATATACTTTGTTGTTTCGCCGTCCATAAATTTAAGAACGATCTTTGATGAAGAGTCAATTTCTTGCTTAACTCTTACAGGAATGTAGTATTTAAAAGAAACATTGCCTGTTTCATCGCCGGCACCCTTAACGGTTGCTTTGAGTGTAAATTCAATTTGCTCATCGTTGTAATCAGGAATGTCGATTGTCTTTGTGTTATTAGCACCGTCAACAACCTTTACAGCATCAGCTGCGCCTTTGGTTACCTCAACTGACCATTCAACATTGAAGGTATCCTTTTCAACGATAACGGATGCAATAACAGTCAAATCCTTTTCAAGCTTTGCTGCTTCATCACCTAATCCGCTATTATACATTGAGAAAACATATTCAATAGCATTGTCGAGGTTGCTTGGAACTTCTGGTGTGGAACCTGTGTCTGTATCTGTACTATCGCCGCAAGCTATTAAAGTCATACAGCCAAAGCACACGAGCACTACCAAAAGAAGTGTGAGTAGTCTTTTCATAACATCTCTCCTTGTAATTTTTATTATTTAAATTAAAATTTAAATCATTTAAAAATAATATCGTTCGCAGAGAAAACCTTAAGCTGATATTCTCCGTCAAATACATCTACAACACCCTTGGCATCAATAACCTTACCAATTGGGAATTTATCCGCTGTAATGGTTTTTCCGTTTTCATCCTTGAGAACAATGGTACGAAGAATAATTTCGTTTCCATCTTCGTCCTCACAGGTAATTGAAAGCGCGCCGTGGTTTTTGCTGTCTTCGTTGTTTGTAGTGTAAATACGCTTAATGGTAAGGTTTTTCAAGGATGCTGAGGCGTGCATAGTGATAAAGCCTCTATCAAAGGTTTTTGTCTCAATGCTCTCATTGCCTTCCTCGTCAACCTTTGTAACATCAATGCTTACCTTACCGTCTAATAAATCCTTTACACCAACCTCGGCATAAGCGCCCTTATGTCCTTCGCTGATGAGCTTAATGCTTTCAGGATCATCCGGTCTCATTGGGTTACAGGTTATATCAGAAATCTGATATGTTCCGCCGGTTTCATAATATTGAACATTTCCAACAATAAGCACGCGATTGCCTACAGTAAGAATTTCCTGTCCAAAATAGTTTAGATTAAAGCCATAGTAGACTTGAATACCAAAATAAAGTCCTGTTTCCTCATCATATTCCTCTATGTAAACTGTCTGATTTGAATCACGAACAACAACGCCCTCGAAGCTAACGCTCTTATCTCTATAATTTTCGATATTAGTCTTTAGCTCCTTAAGAGTTACTGGATATGCTGCTCCATAATAAAAATCAGGATCCTTTTCCTTAGAGAATACATGAAGCTTGTGGCTAACCGCTTGATTGTAAATGTTTGTACAAACATCACCGTATGCTGTGGCAGAGGATTTTGATGCTAAAGCCAATCCTTGTTGAAGAAGCTCTAAGTTAAGACAGTGATAGTCAGTGTCCCCTTCTCCCTTGTACCACACCCATACAAGATAACGGTCTCCAGTTGAATCAGGATTCCATTTAGAATCGTCAGATTCAACAATAATAGATGTAGCATTTTTTAATGCATTTTTAGTATAGTTTGAAGCTTTTTTACCCCACGGTTCAATTTGTCCTGTTGATTCAGGAGTATTTACACCAAGATAACGAGCCTTCAAAATACTACCTTCAAAGGTAGTGCTGTTAATATTAAAATGAGTTGTATCGCCGTCAACAAATGTGCGGACTGTAACCTCAGCATACGCACGACCTGAGCCGGGATTAAATTTGACTGTGGAAGCAAAGTCCACAAAGGTTTTGTCTTCATCAGGCTTTTGCGAAGTGCCGCTATCGGAAGATGTATCTGTTGTATCAGATGATGTATCTGTGTCCGTATTGGCATTATCGCCGCAGGCTGTAAAACAGCCTGCGAGCATTAAAAGAGCCATAATGAGAACAAAAAGCTTAAAAATGTTCTTCATATTTACTGTATCTATCCTTTTTAAAGTGATAAATTACTTAACTGAGAATTTACACTTACCAACAGCATCCTTGAAGAGCTTTGCAATTGCTTCATCAATATTCTCTGTTTTAACAAGTGCGTTCTTCATAAGAATACCAACCTCATCACGAGCTGTGGATGAGCCGTTGAATGCAGGTGATACAAAGTATGCATCTACTTGTGAAAGTGCAAGCTGAACGCTCATAGCGGTAAGGTTGTTATAACCGTTTGCCTTGCTGAGCCAATTCTTGTAAACTTCATTATTCTGAACTGACTTGATTACAGGAGCATAACCTGTTTCCATAGAGAAAGCAGCCTGGAACTCAACATTTGTTGTAAGGAATTCCATAAAGAGCCAAGAAGCAACAACCTCTTGTGGGTTTTCGCTTTCAAAGAGACAGAGTGAAGGTCCTTGTGAGATAACCTTTGGATTAGCTGGATCTAATTGTGGAGGTGTAGCCATTGCTGACTCGAATAACGGTTGACCGTCAACTGTTGGTGGGTTTTGATACTTAGCGCCGCCTGTTGAACCGATAACCATATAGCATCTTTGACCTTCAGTAGCTGTAAAGAGACCTGATGTGTATGAGCCGTAGATTTCTTCTGTTGTAATATAGCCCTTTTGATACCAAGAATTGAATCTCTTAACGAATGCACGGTTTGTTTCGTTATCAAAGATAAAGTGGTTCTTCTTGTCAAGGCTTGTGTATGGTGAGCCTGATTGTTCACACATTGTGATAAACCAGTTAGCCTCAGAGTCATATCCGAGAGGAATGCAGTTAGGATCAATCTTCTTGATTGCCTCGCAAACCTGCTCCATTTCGTCCCAAGTTGTTGGAACCTTAAGTCCGTTCTTTTCAAAGAATGTCTTGTTGTAGTAAAGCGCCTCTGTTGACTTAGACATTGGGAGTGTGTACATTGTACCAAGTGTATCGAATGCAGCGCCCTCCTTGTAGTAGCCTTCAACAAAGTCAGCTAATTGCTCATCTGTAAGACCGAGAATTGTCTTGTTACCAAGAGCATCTGTAACCTCAATCTTTGAGCCGATGAGGTTATCAAGAGGAATAACCTTCTTTGTAACATTGTAAAGAGCTACATGGTCTGGGTAGCAATATGCAATGTTAGGTTGAGCGCCTGCTGTAAGTTGGGTCTTAATTTGGTCACGAAGATCAGGATAGCCACCCATAGCGGAGTGCTCAACTGTGATATTTGGATAAAGCTTGTTGAATTCCTTGATGTAAGTTTCAAGAACCGCTTGGTTTGTTTTACCCATTGTGTGATAGAAAGTGATTGTTACGGCGCTACCGTCGTATCCTTCAGCAGGAACGTCGTAGCTTGCCATACCTGCAGCAACACCTGGTTGATTTTTGTCATCATCGTCGCTGCTGTTATCGCCACATGATACTGTTGCGAACATTGCAACAAGCATAACTGCGGCGAGAAGAAGTGCGAGAAGCTTCTTTTTCATAGTTCTTTCCTTTCGTTTTTTTAAATTTATCGTTAAGCGCGATGCGCGCATAAACGCCGAATATTATCCCTTTATACCGCTTCTTGAAACGCCCTTCATAATATACTTACGAAGGAATAAGAATACTAAAAACAGAGGGAATGATACGATGGCAACTGCCGCCATCTGAACAGGAACATTGGCTTGACCGGACATATCTGTAAAGGCATCACGAAGACCGTTTGTAATAAGTCTCATTTCCTCTGAGGTTGTAACCAATCTTGGCCAAACATATGAGTTCCACGCGCCCATCATTTTAAGAATAGTAATAGAAATAAGTGTCGGGAGGGAAAGTGGAATCATAACCTTCCACAAATACTTTAAATCGCTTGTACCGTCAACCTTAGCGGCAAGGTAAAGCTCGTTTGGAATTTGTAAGAAGTTTTGTCTTAATAAATAAATGTAGAAAATACTAACAAGGAATGGTACGATAAGTACAGTGTAAGTATCAATCCATCCAAAGTTATTTACTGTGATAAAGTTTGTAATAGTGAAAAGCTCGCCTGGAATCATCATAGTACCGAGAAGTGCAGCAAAAAGTGCATTTTTGCCCTTAAACTCAAGTCTTGCAAATGCAAATGCACATAACACTGTGATAACCAAAGAAAGAAGCGTTGAAACTACGCCTACATAAACAGTATTCAAAAACAATCTATCAAGATTTGCTGCTGAAAACGCTTCTATGTAGTTGTGCCATATAATTTCCTTTGGGAAAAGTGTAGGAATCGGTAAACGATATTCGGTTATGCTCTTAAGAGATGAAATAATCATCCAATAGAACGGGAACACAACAATAAGAGCCATAAGTGATAAAAACGCATATAACAGTGTTTTAACCAAGATGCTTACAACTCTTTGAGAGGAAGTTACCTTTTGAAGATCTTTTTCATGCATAGTTGCTTGATTAGCCATAAAGTACCTCCTTAATAGTGTGTTTTCTTTTTGCTGACACGAAGGTTAATCATAGTGACAACAAAAATAATAGCAAATAGAATTAGAGCCGCCGCAGAGGCACGACCTTCATTATTACCCAGCGCATCGTAAATATATCCTACCATAGTATTAAGAGTGTGCTCTGTTCCTACAGCCTGCATATCATCGCCGAAGATACCAACAATGCTTGAGTATTCCTTAAAGCCGCCAATAAAGCCTGTTATAACAACATACGCAATCATTGGTGAAAGTAGCGGAACTGTAATTCTTGTAAATACACGAATTCGTGGTGTACTGTCTATCTTCGCAGCATCATAATATTGCTTGTTTACACTTTGTAAGCCGCCAAGCAAGATGAGAATCTTAAATGGAAGCGCATTCCAAACAATATAAATTATCATAACTGCCATATTAGCCCAATAAGAGGAGTTAATATTGATCCAGTTAATTGGATCTAAACCAAATACACCTAAAATATTATTAATAATACCGAAAGAAGGATCTGAGGTGCCTAAGCCTACGATATTAAACATAGCCTCAAATACCATTCCAATAGCAATAGAGTTGGTTACATAAGGCAAGAAGAAAATTGTTTGTAAGAATTTTTGTAACGGTTTAATTGAGTTAAGACATACCGCGATTATCAACGCAAGAATGGTTGAAAGCGGAACTGTAATAAAAGTAAGCCATAAAGTATTTTTCAGCGCTTCTCCAAAACCGCTATATTCATCAAGAACATCTAAAAAGTTTGAAATACCAAAGCTATATGTTTCTCCGCCAACCTCTCCAAGAATACTGTAGCCATCAAGAAATGCAATGCGCACTGTATTGATAATAGGCCAAACAGTAAATACAAGTAAAAGAACTATAGCTGGAACAAGATAAATCCAAGCCTTCCACTTATCAAACTTTTTGTATACAAGGTTTACA
Source organism: Clostridia bacterium (assembly GCA_017416885.1). Taxonomy (GTDB): domain Bacteria; phylum Bacillota; class Clostridia; order Oscillospirales; family CAG-272; genus RGIG2000. The sequence goes on from JAFQAM010000376.1 coordinate 5,681, forward strand.
CAAAAGGATTTCCAGAACCATTTAACACAAAATGTATTCCATACCCACTCTTTAAAGAAGGTATTTAAAACAGCCTCGGTAAACCATCCTCCAGTTTTCTTATTATCGTCCATTTTAGTTCTCCTCATTCTTTGCTTGATCACCGAAGTAAATTCTTTCTTCTGTGTCTGTATCAAACAAGAACACCTTATTTGATTTCAGAGAATAACGAACAGTAGAAGTTCCGCTGACACTCTGATCGGCATTAATTATAGAACGAATGATTGGATTTAATGAAGCAGGATGCTTTGAAACAATACTTACATCACGGCCCATTACCTCAATATTAGAAAGCTCACACTTAAGCGCTCCGTTTTCATCAACAATAAAGCCCTCAGGTCTAATACCTACAAATACGCTTCTGTCATCAACACCCGGTACATCAAGTACTGCATCATCGCTAATATAAAGCTTCTCACCACGAACCTCGCCACTTAAAACATTGATTGGCGGAGTTCCAAGGAACTTAGCAACAAAAAGATTTGTAGGATTGTTATAAACCTCTTGCGGATGTCCGATTTGTTGAACAACGCCGAGCTTCATAACAACGATCATATCAGAAATACTCATTGCCTCTTCTTGGTCGTGAGTTACGAAAATTGTAGTAATTCCGGTTTCCTTTTGAATTCTACGAATTTCCTCACGAGTTTGCAAACGAAGTCTTGCATCAAGATTGGAAAGAGGCTCGTCCAAAAGAAGAACCTTTGGCATTTTAACAAGCGCTCTTGCAATAGCAACTCTCTGCTGCTGACCACCGGAAAGCTCGCTTGGCTTACGCTCCATAAGCTCATCAATCTGTACGAGTGATGCTACATAGTACGCGCGCTCAATCATTGCCTCCTTGGACATTCTATCCGCGCCCTTAAGATTTTGTAGTGGGAACAAAATATTCTGCTTCACTGTCATATGCGGATAAAGCGCGTAGTTTTGGAAAACAAGGCCTATTCCACGATTTTCCGGTGAAAGCTCGGTAACATCATCGTCACCGAAAAATATTTGTCCACTTGTAGGCTTTTGAAGTCCGCTAATCATATATAGCGTAGTACTTTTTCCACAGCCTGAAGGTCCAAGTAAGCCGATCAGCTTACCGTCCGGAACTGTAAAGGTGAAGTCATTAACTGCCACCACCTCTTCCGAAGACTTTTTGTTGCGACTTGGGAAGATTTTTGTCAAGTTTCTTAATTCAACTTTCATTTCAACCTCTTCATTTTATATTTATTTTAATTATTAACAAGTAAATTAATATTCAGCTTTTGCTGCTTTCTCTGCTTGAATGCGTTTTTTATACTCAAGCATATCATTCTCACTATCAAATATCATCTGGCTCGCAAGATCTACGCATACGGTCTTCGCTAACTTATCATGAATAAGACAACGAGCAGGATCAATTATAAACATAGCAAGCTGAACAATAAGAAGCGCTCCAACAACAAGAATACAGAAAATATTCATTGTTCCAAAGAAAAACAGAATAAGCACCATAACAGGTATCATGGTTTCTATGGTATATTTACCAAGAATTGTTCTTATAAACAAAGACATAGAGGAAAGTCTTACGCCGTCCTCACGCATAACTGCAACACCGAAAACCTTTTTTCCGAGAGTTTGTCCGTTTTTAAAAAGTAACGGAACGGTAAATTCAAGTAGCAGATATGCAAATAAAATTGAGAATGTGATAATAATTAGTGTAAAATTCATCAGTTTCTCATATGTCTTAATTATATCCTTATCCTCAAGAATTGCTTTTCTTGCAGCTTCGTGTTTGGCTTTTGATGCTTCATCAAGAGCTTCATACTCTTCTGAAGAAATCGACAAATCAACTCCATAGGACTCTTCGTATTTGCTGTACGAATCCTGAAGATGCGCTGAAAGGCTATCATATTTCAGTATTCTTGATGTAAGCAAACCTGCTCCAATTATAATGATAACGAGTAAAATAATGTCAAATAGCGAGGCTGAGATACGCTTCCATATGTTTGCCTTTTGAAAATCGTACATTCACTCACCCCCTATGCCTACAATATGGCGCATTTTTTATATTATAGCATAGAAACTCTGACAGTTCAAGAACAAAATGCAAATTTTACTCAATATATTCATTTTTTTGTTATTATTTGTCAAAAAATCACATATACAAAAAACTCGCCTATGCGAGTTTTTTGTTTGCTATTCTCTTTTTTGTTTGCTTGTAAGCAATTATCAAATTTATTGTCAGTGCTGTTACAGTTACAATCCAGGTAATTGGATGAACTAAATAAAGTGTAGTAAGGTTTGGATACATTTTAAATACGGTATACACCCACACCACTCTGATTCCGCACGCGCCAATCAAAGTTATAATTGACGGTGGCAAGCTTGAGCCAAAACCGCGAATAGCGCCAGGAAGCACGCCCATTACACCCGCTAAAAAGTAGAACGGAAAAGTAATTGAGTATCTTTGTCTGCCATATTCCATTGCTAACTCATTATTATCAATAAAAATTCTAAGTAGCAGATCCCCACAAAGATATGCAGTTATACCAATCACAAGCCCCAAGCAAGCCGTCATCAAAACCGTATAAATACAAGATTTCCTTGCTCTGTCAAGCTTTCCGGCTCCTACATTTTGACTTACAAAGGTTGTTGCGGCGTTTACAAATGAATTAAGAGTTACCCATAGCAGATTTTCTATTGTAGCCACCGCCGTGCTTCCCTCAATTGCATTATTTCCAAAGCTGTTTACGCCTGATTGCAAAAAAGCATTTGAAACATTAAATGCACAGCTTTGAACCCCTGCCGGCAATCCTATCACAACCATTTTACCGAAAATTCTCCAAGAAAAATTGACACCTTTCAGTTTAAATGAAAATAGGCCTTGATTTCTTATAAGCCTAATTAAAATAAGAGTAGCAGAAAGTATCTGAGAAATTACCGTTGCAGTAGCAACTCCCGCAACTCCCATTTTAAAGCAAGCAACAAAAATGATATTTAAAACAACATTAACCAAGCCCGATATAAAGAGATAAATGAATGGCTTTCTTGTTTCTCCTGAGGTTCTTAAGATTGCCGAGCAAAAGTTAAACAGCAATGTAAACGGTACGCCAAGCATTAATATTTTAAGATACAATGTTGCGCCGTCAAGAACTCCACCTTCAACCGGTGTTTTCATAAGGACTAAAACGGGATTTGCAGCAAAATATCCAATCACTGCGCATAATAAACCTAAAACAGGAGCTAAAACAACAGAGGTGTCTATTGATTTTTTCACATTTGTTAAATCGCCCTTGCCGTAATAAAACGAGGAAACAACATCAACTCCGGCAGTAATACCCAAAAACAATGAAAGCATAACGCCGAATATTGTAGTTGTTGCTCCTACCGCAGATAATGCATTGCCTCCTGCAAACTGACCAACTATTATAAGATCAGCCGAATTATATAAATTTTGTAAAATGCCTTGAAGCATAATCGGAACCGTAAAAGCAATAATCTTTTTAATAATTCCGCCGTTAACCATATCTATTTTTTGAGCCATTTTGCCCTCTGTTTCATATTAAAATTTAATTCGATACAATTTTAGTACAGACTTTATAATTTGTCAAGTGCTTTAACAAAAAAATGCTCTCATAATGAGAGCATTTTTTATGCGTGTGTATTAATTCTTTTATATACATTATCGTATAAATAAAGCATAGCCTTAACAAAAGCAAAAATAAATGCAATTTCCGCTATTGAATTAAATAATGTTGTTACAGGCAAAAGATGCCTGAAGAATATATAACAGCAATATACAATACCGCTAATTACCGAGAAAATTATCAGATGTGTAATGTTGCGTTTTGTATCCTTTTTAAATTCTTCTCTTAGCGCTTCTCTGCTTGCATCCACAAAAAGTCCCGAGTTGGATAATAAAGTATCTTCCGCGCTTCTATATAGCGAATATGTAGAAAGAAAAACAATTACTACAAATAAAACCGCGGAAATTGTTGCATATGTGCACATTGAAAAATACATATCCTCAGCCTTCGACACTCTTAAAATGCTGTCTAAATTATACTTTTCAAAGAATTTAATCGCCTTTACCGATAAAGTTATATCAACCGCTAAGTGAAAAACGCTTAGTATTCCTATTATTACAAGCATAAGCTTTTCTTTATAGTAGTCCTTTACTGACATTAACACTAATACAACGGTAATAATTACAGAAAAAATACTATCAAGCAAAATATTGACTAAATTCAAATTAAAATCAACCACCAAGGCAGACGCAAGACAAAGCACAGTTAAATAGAACATGCTGTCTCTTGATAAAAACAGTAATCCTCTACCTATTGCTCTTTGTGAATAGTCCTCTTTTAGCAGTCTTATTGCGTTTTTAGTAAACAACCTGTTTATATATCTAAGTATAAAGATAATCCACACAATGCCTACAATTAAGGATATAAATACAGACAATGTAAATAAAAGCGATCTAAACTGCAAAAGATTAATGCCTGTTTGAGTATCAACTCCGTTTGAAATCGATAGAAAAGTAAAATCAGGCAATGAAGCAAGAACAAGTCTTGTTACGAATGCGCCTATTGTAAGATTTTTTACAATAGTATTGTTTGCGCACTCTATGTTGTTTTCATAAAGTGAAATATCGGAAAATGTGTCAAATAGCTTATTAATAAGCGGAATGCCGAAAACACACTCCAAAATCGCAAACGCAAATGAGAATACCAGGTACATCGCCTGATCAAGCACTGCAAGCGTTGGCATTAAAAGCAAGCTAATAATCTTTAAACCTGTAATTAAAGATAAAATCTTAATGCTTCTACACAAGTCATTTACATTATCATTTGTATAGGACATTTTATGAAAGAATTTTAATAGGAGCAAATATCCGATAAAATCAGGCAAAACATCAATAACCGAAATTATTGGATTAAAAAGAAATATAACCGCTAAAATTAGATATATTTTTTTCATTTTTTCTTCTCCGTTTTATCTTCCTTGTCCTTATTAATATCCTTATTTTTGTTCATTGCTTTATCAAGAATTTTGTTCAGAAAATCAAGAGGCTTAATGCCTGTTGATTTTTCCATATTTTCGTCTCCCTCATAGCAAATACTTGCGTAGCAATTGAAAACCGTAATCAATGTAAATATAGCAAATATTAGCATAGCAATATAGCCTACTAAAAAGCATCTTGTCTGTGCGCTTGCATCAGGTAAAACAATACTCAATATCATCAAAACCAAAGCGACCGCTGTAACTACAAGATTAACAATTGCTTTCGATTGAATTTTAGTTGCGCCCACCTCTTTTGAAATAATATAAATTGATGCAAGTAAAAGAATATTTAAAACGCATGCTAAAGATATTTGTAGCGTTGAAAAAATTCCGTTTAAGCTATTTTCGGGATAAAACAACGATAAAATCAAGGCAATTATACTGTAAACTTCAAATACGCCGGTAAAGATAGCTGTTGCTACAAACATTTTGTTCTCCAAAATTAATTTTTTCAAGGAGAACAATATAATGCCCGCGCCTAAAACATAGGTGTATTGTGAAATCGGTAAAGCTAAAGCGCCTATAAATGTAAAAAAATAGCCAATAAATAATATTCCGAAGCCCATTACTGTTGTCCTCTTAAAAGCGGCGAGCCGCAGCATTTTTTATATTTTTTACCGCTACCGCACGGACATGGCTCATTTGGCCCGATTTTCTTGTCATTAATTATCGGAGCCTGCTTAGGCGGCAATTGCTTTTTTTGAGGCTTTGCTCCAAAATTCATAAAGCCTTCCTCAGTTGGTTTAATAATTTGAACACGCTTCATAGGCGCTTCCTTTGGAACCGCCATTAAAATTCCTCTTGCTGTATCATCGCGAATATTCAAAATCATATCATCAAAGATATCCGCGCCTGCAAGCTTATATTCTACAAGCGGATCTCTCTGTGCGTATGCTTGAAGTCCAATGCTTTCACGAAGGTCATCCATTGCTTCCAAATGGTCCATCCATTTTTCATCAACATTACGAAGTAAAATAACTCTTTCTACCTCTCTTGCGCCCTCTTCACCGAACAACTGCTCTTTACTCTTCCATAAAATCATTGCTCTTTCAAGTAATGTTGAAAGAATTTCCTCTTTTGTTACATCATCATTTGTAAAGTCGCTATCATTGCATAACAATCCAAGATATTTTGATTTTAAAGCGCTAAGCTCCCAATCATCGCGGTGTCCTGTAAGATGCGATTCAACTGCC